>CAZKCJ010000013.1:0-11085 GCA_964550885.1 uncultured Rubrivivax sp.
GTTCATGCGGTCTTGCCAGCGGCACAAAGCGGTCAACTGCCGGAAGTAGGATCAGATCTCGAACTTGCGCGCCAGCCCTTCCGGGCGCAGCGTGTCGTACTCTTCGAAGGGCTGGTGGATCCACGGCGACGTGGGCAGCGTCTCGACGAAGTAGTCGGGCGTGTAGCTCGACAGCGCCTTCACCCAGATCACCGCCGAGCGCAGCTCGGCGATCGACGGCATGCCGCGCAGCCGCTCGACCACCGCCTTGAGCGTCTCGCCCGAGTCGGACAGGTCGTCGACCAGCAGCACGCGCCCGGCGAGCTCGCCCTTGGGCAGGGTGATGTACTTGGCGATGTCCAGCCGCCCCTGGATCGTGCCGGCGTCGGCGCGGTAGGAACTGGTGGACATGATCGCCAGCGGCCGGTCGAACACCCGCGACAGCACGTCGCCCGGGCGCATGCCGCCGCGCGCCAGGCACAGGATCTGGTCGAAGGCCCAGCCCGACGCGTGCACCTTCAGCGCCAGCCGCTCGATCAGCATGTGGTACTCGTCCCAGGACACGTACAGGTGCTTGCCGTCGTCGGTCAGCATGCGGGCTCCGTGATGCGCGGCTGAAGAAGGGATGGGCCCCGGGGCCGGGCGGCGCGCGCGGCGCGCTCAGCGGCCGAACGGGTGGTTCAACACGATCGTGTGCTCGCGGTCGGGCCCGGTCGAGACCAGGTCGATCGGCACGCCGACCAGTGTCTGCACGCGCTCCAGGTAGGCACGTGCGCCGGCGGGCAGCTGCGCCCACTCGGTCAGGCCGGCGGTGCTCTGCTGCCAGCCGGGGAAGCGCTCGTACACCGGCTCGCAGGCGGCGATCTCGTCGGCATCCAGTGGCAGCACGTCGAGGGTGCGGCCGCGCAGCCGGTAGCCGACGCAGGCCTGCACTTCGCTCAGGCCGTCGAGCACGTCGAGCTTGGTGATGCACAGGCCCGACAGGCCGTTGATGATCGTCGAGCGCTTCAGCGCCGCCAGGTCCAGCCAGCCGCAGCGGCGCGCGCGCCCGGTCACGGTGCCGCGCTCCAGGCCGACGGTGGACAGGTGATGGCCGACGCTGCCCGGCTGGTCGATCGGCAGCTCGGTCGGGAACGGCCCGCTGCCGACGCGGGTCGCGTAGGCCTTGGTGATGCCGAGCACGTGCTGCAGTAGCTGCGGCCCGACCCCGGCGCCGGCGGCGGCGTTGCCGGCGACGCAGTTGCTGGAGGTCACGTACGGATAGGTGCCGTGGTCGATGTCCAGCAGCGTGCCCTGCGCGCCCTCGAACAGCAGCCGCTCGCCCGCCGCGTGCGCCTGGTGCAACCGGTAGCCGACGTCGGCCAGCAGCGGGCCCAGCTGCTCGGCCGCACGCAGCGCGGCGTCGAGGATCGGCGCCGCCTCCAGCGGCTGCGCGCCGAGCCACGCGAGCGTGTGGTTGTGCAGCTCGAGCAGCTCGCGCAGCTTCGCCTCGAAGCGCGCCGGGTGCTTCAGGTCCTGCGCGCGCAGCGCGCGCCGCGCGACCTTGTCCTCGTAGGCCGGGCCGATCCCCTTGCCGGTGGTGCCGATGCGGCCGCTGCCGCGCTGGTCGAGCCGGCCCTCGCGCGCCAGGTCCAGCGCGACGTGCACCGGCAGGATCAGCGGGCAGGACTCGCTGACGTACAGCCGCGAACGCACCTCCAGGCCGAGCGCCTCGAGCCGGGCGATCTCGGTCAGCAGGTGCTCCGGGTCGACGACCACGCCGTTGCCGATGTAGCAGCGCACGCCGGCGCGCATGATCCCCGACGGCACCAGCTGCAGCGCGGTCTTGCGGCCCTCGATCACCAGCGTGTGGCCGGCGTTGTGGCCGCCCTGGAAGCGCACCACGCCCTGCGCGTGCGCGGTCAGCCAGTCGACGACCTTGCCCTTGCCTTCGTCGCCCCACTGCGTGCCGACGACAACCACGTGGCGGCCGCGCGGGCTCGGGGATGAGTGTCCGGTGTCCAAGGCTGCTGCGCTCGCCGCTCGGGGGGTTGGGGAATGATCGCGCCGGCTCACGCGGCGCGCGGCGCTGCCGGCAGCGCCGGCCGTGGGCGTGCGCGCGGGTTCACAGCGGCTGCAGGCGCCAGCCGCCGGCTGCGGCCACCAGCTCGCGGTCGCAGCCGAAGGCGTCGGCCTGCGCGTCGTGGCCCGGCAGCACGCGCAGCACGATCTCGCCGGCCGCGCGCAACCGCTCGATCTCGGCGCGCAGCTGTGCGTCCTCGCTCCAGGGTGCACGCACCGCGCGCAGCCGCGCCGGCGCGGCCGCCTGCTCGGCCAGCACCTTCAGGTCCAGGCTGAAGCCCACTGCCGGGCGGCGCCGGCCGAAGACTGCGCCGATCTCGTCGTAGCGGCCGCCGCGCGCCAGCGCGTCGCTGCTGCCCTGCGCGTAGACCGCGAAGCGGGTGCCGCTGTAGTACGCGTAGCCGCTCATGTCGCACAGGTCGAAGCCGATGCGCACCTGCGGGTGGCTCCGGCGCAGGCGCTCGGCGAGCCAGCGCAGGTCGGCCAGCGCGGTGCGGATCGCCGCGCGGTCGGGCAGCTGCTGCTGCGCGGCGGCCAGCACCTCGTCGTCGCCGTACAGCTGCAGCAGCGCGCGCAGCGCGACCACCGTCGGCCGCGGCAACCCGGCAGCGGCCGCTTCCAGCGCCGCCGCGTCCTTCGTCGCCAGCGCGTCGACCACCGCCTGCAGCACGATGGCGTCGACCGGCAGCCCGGCGAGCACGCCGCGCACCAGCCGCGCGTCGGCCAGGTCGATCAGCGGCGCCTGCACGCCGGCTTCGGCGAGCACGTCGAGCGCGAGCTCCTGCACCTCGAGGTCGGCCTCGGGCCCGGCGTGGCCGAAGACCTCGGCGCCGAACTGCAGCGGCTCGCGCGACTGCCAGCCGTCGGGCCGCGCGTGCAGCACCGGCCCGCAGTAGCACAGCCGGGTGACGCCGTCGCGGTTGAGCAGGTGCGCGTCGATGCGCGCGGCCTGCGGCGTGGTGTCGGCGCGCAGCCCGAGCGTGCGCCCGCTGAGCTGGTCGACCAGCTTGAAGGTCTTCAGCTCGAGCGCGTGGCCGGTGCCGGTCAGCAGCGAGTCCAGGTGCTCGAGCAGCGGCGGCATCACCAGCTCGAAGCCGCAGCCGCGCGCGCGGTCGAGCGCGCGCCGCCGCAGCTGCTCGATCCGGCTCGCCTGCGCGGGCAGGACGTCGGCGATGTGCTCGGGCAGCAGCCACGCGGAGGACATGAAGGCGTGCTCGGTCAGGGCGAAACGGGCGGTCATTGTAGGCGGCGGCGCCTGGCCGCCGCCGCGTCGCTCAGGACCAGAACAGCAGCAGCAGCGCCAGCCCGACGAGCATGCTGCTCAGGCCGATGAAGCGGATCTGGCCGTCGTGCAAGCGCGCGATCCGCTCGACCACGCTGCGCCACTGTGCCGGGCTGACGAAGGGCAGCAGCCCCTCGAACACCAGCATCAGCGCCACTGCGCCCAGCAGCAGGTCGGACACGCGCGCGGCCTCGGGTTCGCGGGGGTGGCGGCTACTTGCCGCTGCCGCTGCCGCGCAGCGCACGGAAGAACTCGAGGCTCGAGTCGACGACGAGCACGTCGCTGCGGTCGCGGAAGCTGGACCGGTAGGCCTCGAGGCTGCGGTAGAACTGGGCGAACTGCGGGTCGCGGCCGAAGGCCTCGGCGTAGATCGCGGTGGCCTTGGCGTCACCCTCGCCCTTGGTCTTCTGTGCGTCGCGGTAGGCCTCGGCGACGATCACCTCGCGCTGGCGGTCGGCGTCGGCGCGGATCTTCTCGCCCTCGGCGCGGCCCTGCGAGCGCAGCTCGTTGGCGACGCGCTTGCGCTCGGAATCCATGCGCTTGAAGACCGCGTCGGTGATGTCGGCGACGAAGTCCACGCGCTTGATGCGCACGTCGATCACCTCGATACCGAAGGTCTTGGCGTCGTCGTTGAGCCGGCCCAGCACGTCGCGCATGATCCGCTCGCGCTCGATCGACAGCACCCCCGACACGTTGCGGCGCGTGACCTCCTCGTTGAAGGCCGCCTGCACCACCGTGCTGAGCCGGCTCTCCAGGTTGCGGAAGTCGGTGCCGCTGTTGCGGATGAACTGACGCGGCTCGCTGATCCGCCACTTGACCATCCAGTCGATCACCAGGCTCTTCTTCTCGGCGGTGAAGATCGGCTTGCTCTCGGGGCTGTCCAGGGTCTGGATGCGCTTGTCGAGGAAGACCACGTTCTGGAACGGCGGCGGCAGCTTGAACTTCAGCCCCGGCTCGGTGATCACCTCCTTGATCTCGCCGAGCGCGAACACCACCGCCACCTGTCGCTGGTCGACGATGAACATCGTCGACGCGGCGATCAGCAGCGCGACCAGCACGGCAGCAGCCGCGAGCACCAGGCGGTTCATGTCAGCGGCCCTCCCGTCCGCGGCTGCGCGCGTTGTCGCGCGAGCGCGAGTCCGAGATCGCCGGCGGCACCGGGCCGCGCTCGGCCGGCGTGCTGCCGGGCGCGGCCGCGGCGGCGTCGCCCGGGGCCGCCGGCGTGCCGGCGGCCTGGCGCAGCAGCCGGTCCAGCGGCAGGTACAGCAGGTTCGAGTTGTTGCGGGTGTCGATCAGCACCTTGCTGACGTTGGCGAACACCTGCTCGAGGGTGTCGATGTACATCCGCTCGCGGGTCACGACCGGCGCCTTCTTGTACTCCTCCTGGATCGCCCGGAAGCGCTCGGCATCGCCTTCGGCCATCGAGACCACGCGCGCGCGGTAGCCTTCGGCCTCCTCGCGCAGCCGCGCCGCGGTGCCGCGCGCCTGCGGGATCACGTCGCTGGCGTAGGCCTCGCCTTCGTTCTTGAAGCGGTCGCGGTCGGCGGTGGCCTTGACCGCGTCGTTGAACGAAGCCTGCACCTGCTCGGGCACCGCGACCTGCTGGACGTTGACGTTGGCCACCAGGATGCCGGCGTTCAGCCGGTCGAGCTGCCCCTGCACCGACGCCAGCACCTCGTTGGCCAGCACGTCGCGCGCCTGGTACAGCACCGCGTCGACGTTGCTGCGGCCGACGACCTCGCGCACCGCCGACTCGGCCGCCTGCACCACCGCGTCGTCCGGGTTGCGGTTCTCGAACAGGAATGCACGCGCGTCCTTCAACCGGTACAGCACGGTGAAGCGGATGTCGACGATGTTCTCGTCTCGGGTCAGCATCGACGAGTCGCGCAGCCCGGTGGCCGGCACCGGCGTGCTGCGGCCCAGCTCCACCGAGCGCAGCTGCGTGACCGGCACGATCTCCTGCGCCTGGAACGGGTACGGGAAGCGCCACTTGATGCCGGCGTCGACGGTGTAGGCGTAGCGGCCGAACGAGGTCACCACCGCCTGCTGGCCTTCCTGCACGATGAACACGCCGCTGCCCAGCCACACCAGCGCGACCACGCCGGCGATCAGGCCGGCGCCGATCCCGGCGCTGCGCATGTTCGGCGGCTGCGGCGGGCCGCCGTCGTCGTCGTCGGGGCGATCGGGCGGCCTGCGCGGCGGCTGCCCGCGCCGGCCGAACAGGCCGTTGAGCTTGCGGTTGAAGTCGCGCCACAGCTCGTCCAGGTCGGGCGGCCCGTCGTTGCGGCCGCTGCTTTGCACCAGCAGGTCGCTGCGCCGCGGCCGCCGCCACAGCCCGCGCAGCAGCGCGGCGAACGCGCTCAGCACATCGGCCGGCGTGGCCGCCCGCTGCGCCAGCGGCAGATGGATCGGATCAGGCATGGTGCAGCGCCATCGGGGCAACGGACCGGGCAGCGGTCGGGGCAAGGTTCGAGGGTTCGGTCGAGGCGGCGGGCGCGCCGCCGGCTGGCGCCGCGCCGGTCGCCGCCGGCGCGGGCGCCGCGGTGTCCACTGCGGGCGGCAGGTCGTCGGCAACCGCCAGCCGCCCCAGCACCGCGTCGGCGAGCAGCGCGCGCAGCGCGTCCAGGCCCTCGCCGGTGCTCGCGCTGACGAACACCCGCGGCACCCGGCTGCCGTCGGCCCGCTCGAAGCCGTCGACGCGCGCGCGCGGCTGGCGCGACGCGTCGAGCCGGTCGCACTTGTTGAAGACCACGATCTGCGCGATCGCCGCCGCGCCGATCTCGGCGAGCACGCGCTCGACCTCGCGCGCCTGCTCGGGCCAGTCGGCGCTGGTCGCGTCGACCACGTGCAGCAGCAGGTCGGCGTCGGCCACCTCCTGCAGCGTCGCCTTGAAGGCCTGGACCAGCTGGTGCGGCAGGTCGCGCACGAAGCCGACGGTGTCCGACAGCGACGCCGCACCGGCGTCCTGGCCGAGCCACAGCTGGCGGGTGGTGGGGTCGAGCGTGGCGAACAGCTGGTCGGCGGCGAGCGCGCGCGCCTTGGCCAGCGCGTTGAACAGCGTCGACTTGCCGGCGTTGGTGTAGCCGACCAGCGCGATCCGGTACACGCCGCGGCGCTCGCGCGCGAGCCGCGCGTGCAGCCCCTTGATCCGCTCGCCGATCATCCGCCGGTCCAGCTCGATCTGGGTCTCGCCCGGGCCGCCGCGCACGCCGATGCCGCCGGTCTGCCGCTCCAGGTGCGACCAGCGTCGCACCAGCCGGGTCGACAGGTACTGCAGCCGCGCCAACTCGACCTGCAGCTTGCCCTCGTGGCTGCGCGCTCGCGCACCGAAGATGTCCAGGATCAGGCCGGTGCGGTCGGCGACCGCCACGCCGAGGTGGCGCTCCAGGTTGCGCTGCTGCACCGGACTGAGCGCCTGGTCGAAGATCACCCCGGCGGCGGCCTGCGCCTGCACCGCCGCGCGGATCTCGTCGGCCTTGCCGCTGCCGACGAACAGCGCCGCATCCGGCGCCTTGCGCCGCGCGACGATGCGCGCGACCGGTTCGTCGCCGGCCGCCTGCGCAAGCAGCGCGAGCTCGGCCAGCGTCGGGTCGAAGCCGGCGGCGCCGCCGAAGTCGACGCCCACCAGGACGACCCGGGTCGCGTCGCCGTGCGGTCCGCTGGTCGACGTCAAGGCAGCTGCGTGCTGGGACCCGAAGGCGCGGTCAGCGCGGCTCAGGCGGCGGGCGCCGGTTCACCGACCTGGAACTGCACCGCCCGCCCGGGCACGACGGTGGAGATCGCGTGCTTGTAGACCATCTGCGTGACCGTGTTGCGCAGCAGGACCACGTACTGGTCGAAGCTCTCGATGTGGCCCTGCAGCTTGATGCCGTTCACCAGGTAGATCGACACCGGCACGTGCTCCTTGCGCAGCAGGTTCAGGAACGGGTCTTGCAGCAGCTGGCTCTTGTTGCTCACGATATGCTCCGTGATCGTCGGGTCCGGGGACGGGGGACGTTAACACAGGCGCCGCCCCGGCGCGGTGCAGTGCAGCATCAACCCGTGCGCCGACCGTCGCCGACGAAGGGGTTGTCGCCCGAGCGCAGCTGCAGCCGCACCGGCGTGCCGACCAGCCGGAAGTGCTCGCGCAGCCGCCCCTCGAGGTAGCGCTTGTAGGCGTCGCTCAGGTGCTCGAGCGCGCTGCCGTGGATCACCACCAGCGGCGGGTTCATGCCGCCCTGGTGCGCGTAGCGCAGCTTCGGCCGGATCCGGCCGACGCGCTTGGGTGCCTGGTGCTGGACCGCGTCGTGCACCAGCCGGGTCAGCGCCGGCGTCGGCAGCTTGCGGGTGGCCGACGCATGCGCGTCGGCGATCGCCTTCCACAGCGGCGCGAGGCCCTGGCGCTTCAGCGCCGAGATCCGCAGCACCGTCGCGAAGCGCAGGAAGGCCAGCCGCTGCGCGATCGCGCGCTCCAGCTGCTCGCGCTGGTACGCGTCGACCGCGTCCCACTTGTTCAGCGCGACCACCAGCGCCCGGCCCGACTCGACGATGTAGCCGGCGATGTGCGCGCCCTGCTCGCCCACGCCCTGGGTCGCGTCCAGCAGCAGCACGACCACGTTGGCGTCGGCGATCGCCTGCAGCGTCTTGACCACCGAAAACTTCTCGACCGCCTCGAACACCCGCCCCTTGCGCCGCAGCCCGGCGGTGTCGATCAGCTCGAAGCGCCGGCCGCCGCGCTCGAAGGGCACGCGGATCGCGTCGCGGGTGGTGCCCGGCTGGTCGAAGGCGACCAGCCGCTCCTCGCCCAGCCAGGTGTTGATCAGCGTGGACTTGCCGGCGTTGGGCCGGCCGGCCACCGCCAGCCGGATCGGCCGCTGCTCGGCGTCGTCGGACTCGGCCTCGGCCGGCTCCTCAGGCGGCAACGCCAGCGCATCGAAGGCCGCCTGCACCAGGCTGCGCACGCCCTGCCCGTGCGCAGCCGACACCGGGTGCGGCTCGCCCAGGCCGAGCTCGTGGAACTCGGCCAGCCGCGGCGACTCGCTCAAACCCTCGGCCTTGTTGACCGCGAGCAGCACCCGGCGCGCGCGCGGGCGCAGGAAGCGCGCGATCTCGGCGTCGTGCGGCGTCAGCCCGCTGTGCGCGTCGACCACGAAGACGACGACGTCGGCCTCGGCCACCGCCTGGCGCGTCTGCTGCGCCATCACCCGCTGGATGCCGGTGGCGGCGTCGGGCTCGAAGCCGCCGGTGTCGATCACGATGAACTCGCGGCCGTCGACGCGCGCGTCGCCGTAGTGGCGGTCGCGCGTGAGTCCGGCGAAGTCGGCGACGATCGCGTCGCGGCTGCGGGTCAGGCGATTGAACAGCGTCGACTTGCCGACGTTGGTGCGCCCGACCAGGGCCAGGACCGGCTTCATGCGCGGCTCGCGGCGCGCTACGGCGCCGGCTGGTAGGCGAACAGCCCGCCCTTGCGCGTGACCACCAGCAGCGTGCCGCCGGCGCGCGCCGGCTTGGCGGCCACCGCCGAGCCGTCGGTGGCCAGCATCAGCAGCGGCCGGCCGTCGCGCCGGTCGAGGAAGTGCACGCGGCCCTCGAAGTCGCCGAAGACCACTGCCGGCCCGGCCACCTCGGGCGCACTCAGCTGGCGGAACAGCAGCCGCTCGCTGGTCCACAGCGTCTCGCCGTTGTCGGTCTTCCACGCGACCACGCGGTCCGAGCCGTCGGCGCCGAACAGCTGCTCGGCGTCGCCGCCGATCGCGTTGACGCCGCCCGACATCCGGGTCCACTGCAGCGCACCGTTGACCGCGTCGACGCAGCCCACCGCCGACTGGAACGCGCGCACGCACAGCCGGTCGCCGACGCGCACCGGCGGGCCGAGCAGGTCGGCCAGCCGCTCGACCTCGTTGACGCCGCGCGGCGCGGCCACCGGCGTCTCCCAGCGCAGCGCGCCGCTCAACGGGTCGATCCCGGCCATCCGCGGCCCCTGGCCGACCACCAGGGTGTCGTGCACCGCGCTCAGCAGCCCGTCCTGCTCGAGCGTCAGCGGGTCGCCGGGGCGCTGCATCCGCCACAGCAGTCGGCCGTCGGCGGCGTCGTAGGCGCTGACCGCGCGGTCCACCGCGAGCACGAACACGCGCGCGCCAGCCACCAGCGGCGCGGTGCTGACGCTGCCGGGCAAGCGCGTGCGCCAGGCCACGCGCGTGCCGTCGAAGACCACCAGCTCGTTGTCGCGCGTGACCACCGCGTGGGTGTGGCCGTCGCTGCCGACGCCGGCGCTCAGCTCGGCCCCCGTCTGCGCGCGCCAGCGCTCCTGCCCGGTGGCCGCATCCAGCCCGAGCAGCGTGCCGTTGCTGCCGGCGACGATGAACTCGCCGTCGCGCACCGCCACTGCCAGCGGGAACTGCACCCGCCCGACCGCGGCGGTCCAGGCCTGGCGCCAGCCGATCTGCGGCGCCACGTCCTTGACCGGCGTCGGCGGCGGCCGCCCGCCGGTGCAGGCGGCCAGCAGCGCGGCTGTCGCCGCGACCACGGCCGCGGCCAGCAGCCGCAGGCGGCGCGCGGGTGCCACTTGCCGCTGCACGCGCGGCGGCTGGATCACGCGCCGGCTCCGGAGTCGGCTGCGGCCGGCGCCGGCGGCGCGCCCAGCGCGGTCAGCTTGGCCTCGATCAGCCGGCGGTACTCGAGTTGCGGCGCCATCGCGTCCCAGGCCTGCCGGTAGGCGACGCGCGCCTCGGCCGGCTTGCCCTGCGCGAGCAGCACGTCGCCGCGACGGTCGGCGACCAGTGCGGCGAAGGTCGGTGCGGTCGCGCCAGCCAGCGCCTGCAGCGCGCCGTCGTAGTCCTTGGCCTGCAGCAGCAGGCTCGCCAGCCGCAGGCGGGCGACGCTGCGGTACTCGTCCTCGCGCGCGTGCTCGGCCGCCCACTGCAGGCTGGCGCGGGCGGCATCGGTCTGGCCGCGGTCGAACTGCACGCGCGCCGCGGCGAGCGCGCCCTGCTCGGCGGCGGTGGTGCGCGGGTAGCGCTCCTTCAGGTCGGCGAAGATCGCACCCGCGCGCTGCGCGTCGCCGGCGCGCGCCGCCTGGTCGAGCTGCTCGAACATCGCGCTGGCCTTCAGGCCCTGGTCGCGCTGCCACCAGCGCCAGCCGTTGATGCCGGCCGGCACCGCCAGCACCAGCACCAGCGCCCAGGTGATCAGGCCGCCGTACTTCTTCCAGAAGGCCTTCAGCGCGTCGAGCTGCTCCTGCTCCTGCAGGTCCAGAGGTGAAGCCATCGTCGTTCCAGCCGGCTGCCGCGCCGGCACAAAGGCGCGAATTATGCGGTGCGCTGCCCGGCCGCCCAGGCGGCCAGCGCAGTCAGCGCCACCCGCTGCTGCTCGCCGCCGCCGCGCAGCGGCTTGATCGACACCTCGCCGGCGGCGAGTTCATCGGCCCCGACGATCAGCGCGAAGCGCGCACCGCTCGCATCGGCGCGCCGGAACTGCGCCTTGAAGCTGGCCGGCCCGTCCGCGCCGGCGGCGTGCAGCAGCACCGCCAGGCCGGCGGCGCGCAGCTGCTCGGCGGCGGCGGTGGCCGCCGGCAGCGTCGCCGCGTCGCCTAGCGCCACGTACACGTCTGGCTGCGGCAGCGGCGGCTCGCGCCCGGCCTGCGCGAGCAGGTCCAGCACCCGCTCGATCCCCAGCCCCCAGCCGACCGCCGGCGCCGGCTTGCCGCCGATCAGCTCGATCAGCCCGTCGTAGCGGCCGCCGCCGCACAGCGTGCCCTGCGCGCCCAGCCGGTCGGTGACCCACTC
>CAZKCJ010000013.1:11095-18689 GCA_964550885.1 uncultured Rubrivivax sp.
TCGAACACGGTCAGGTTGTAGTAGTCCATGCCGCGCACCAGCCGCGGGTTGATCCGGTACGGCTGGCCGACCGCATCCAGCACCGCACGCACGCCGTCGAAGTGCTTCAGCGAGGCCTCGCCCAGGTAGGCCAGCAGCTGCGGCGCAGCCTGCACCAGCGGCTGCATCGCCGGGTTCTTGGTGTCCAGGATGCGCAGCGGATTGGTGTGCAGCCGGCGCCGCGCGTCGGCGTCGAGCAGCTCGGCGTGCGCCTCGAAGTGACGCAGCAGCGCGGCGCGGTGCGCGCGCCGCTCGTCGGGCTGACCCAGGCTGTTGAGCTCCAGCTGCACCTCGGCCAGGCCCAGGTCGGCCCACAGCGCGCGCGCCATCAGGATCACCTCGGCGTCGACGTCGGGGCCGGGGAAGCCCAGCGCCTCGACCCCGACCTGGTGGAACTGCCGGTAGCGGCCGCGCTGCGGGCGCTCGTGCCGGAACATCGGGCCGACGTAGAACAGCCGCTTGCCGCCGTCGCGCAGCACCGCGTGCTCGACCACCGCGCGCACCACGCCGGCGGTGCCCTCGGGGCGCAGGCTCAGGCGATCGCCGTTCAAGCTGTCGACGAACGAGTACATCTCCTTCTCGACGATGTCGGTGACCTCGCCCAGCCCGCGCACGAACAGCGCGGTCGGCTCGACGATCGGCGTGCGCACGCCGCGATAGCCGTAGCGGCGCATCAGCGCGTGCACCCGCTCGTCGAACCACTCCCAGCGCGCCGACTCCGGCGGCAGGAGGTCGTTCATGCCCTTGACGGCCTGCAGCTTGTCCATCGCGGGGGCGGCGCGCGGCCGGCGGGCGCGCGGCCTTCAGCGCGCGCCGAAGCGGCGCTCGATGTAGTCCTCGACCAGCTGCTGGAACTCCTCGGCGATGTGCTCGCCGCGCAGCGTCAGCGCCTTCGCACCGTCGATGAACACCGGCGCCGCGGGTGCTTCGCCGGTGCCCGGCAGGCTGATGCCGATGTCGGCGTGCTTGCTCTCGCCGGGGCCGTTGACGATGCAGCCCATCACCGCGACCTTCAGCGTCTCGACGCCGGGATAGCGCTCGCGCCACTGCGGCATGCGCGCGCGCAGGTGGTCGTCGATGCGCTTGGCCAGCACCTGGAAGGTCTCGCTGGTGGTGCGGCCGCAGCCCGGGCAGGCGGTCACGCTCGGGTTGAAGCTGCGCAGCCCCAGCGCCTGCAGGACCTCGAGCGCGACCACCACCTCCTGGGTGCGCGCCTCGCCCGGCTGCGGCGTCAGCGACACCCGGATCGTGTCGCCGATGCCCTCGTGCAGCAGCACCGCCAGCGCCGCGCTGGACGCGACCGTGCCCTTGGTGCCCATGCCGGCCTCGGTCAGCCCCAGGTGCAGCGCGTAGTCGCAGCGCCGGTGCAGCTCGCGGTAGACCGCGATCAGGTCGCGCACGCCGCTGACCTTGCAGCTGATCACGATGGCGTCGGCGTCCAGCCCGAGCGCGCGCGCGGCCTGCGCCGAGCGCAGCGCCGACTCGATCAGCGCCTCGAGCATCACCGCCTTCGCGTCGCGCGGCTCGGCGCGCTGCGCGTTGGCGTCCATCATCGCCGCCAGCAGCTCCTGGTCGAGGCTGCCCCAGTTCACGCCGATGCGCACCACCTTGCGCAGGCGCGCAGCGACCTCGACCATCATCGCGAACTGGCGGTCGTGCTTGTCGCCGCGGCCGACGTTGCCCGGGTTGATCCGGTACTTGGACAGCGCCTCGGCGCAGGCCGGGTGCTCGGTCAGCAGCCGGTGGCCGTTGTAGTGGAAGTCGCCGATCAGCGGCACCGCCACGCCGATCCGGTCGAGCTGCTCGCGGATGCGCGGCACCGCGTCGGCGGCCTCGGGCGTGTTCACGGTGATGCGCACCAGCTCGGCGCCGGCCTGGGCCAGCTCCTTGACCTGGCGCGCGGTGGCGACCGCGTCGGCAGTGTCGGTGTTGGTCATCGCCTGTACGCGCACCGGTGCGTCGCCGCCAAGCGTGACGACGGTCGTGCCCCAGCGCACCTGCGCCTGGCGAGTGCCGCGCGGCGGTACCGCGACGGCGATCGGACGGGTGCGGGCATCCACGGCTTTGGCCCTCACTGCAGCGACAGGCGCGCGATGTTGTCGCGGGTCGACGGCGCCAAGTCGACCACCGCGCCGCGCAGGCTCAGCTGCATGCCGGCCGCGTTGCCGATCTTCAGCCGCAGCGGCAGGCGGCCGTCGAGCCCGACCGTCTCGCCCGGCTGCAGCGTGCGCCGCAGCAGCACCGTGCCGCCGGCATCGATTGCCTCGACCCACGAAGGCTCGCTGGCGCGCAGCACGGCGACCCCGGCCACCACCGCCGCGCTCGCCGCCGGCACCGCCTGCACCACCTCGACGCTGGGCGCCGACGCCACCGCGGCGGCCGGCGCCACCGCCGGCGCGCTCGCCTCCTGCCCGGCCAGCACCGCCTGCGCCGGTGCCGACGCCTGCGGCTCTGCGGCCGCGGTGGCCGTCACGGCAGCGGCTGCAGTCGGCGCATCGGCTGCGTCCGCCGCCTCGGCCGCAGTCGGCGCTGCGGCCTGGTCGGTACCCAGCCACGGCAGCCAGCCCTGCGGCAGCGCGAGCACCACCACCGCCAGCACGATCAGCGCCGCGGCGCCCCACAGCAGCGGGTTGCGCCCGCCAGTCTCGGTCACGATGCCGCGCCCGACCGACTGACGCAGCGGCTGGTTCAGCCCACCGCCCGCGTGCGCGAGGCCGGTGGCCTGCAGCGCCGGCAGCCGCTCCAGCACCGGCGCCGGATCGATCTTCAGCGCCCGGCACACGGCCAGCGACAGCGAGCGGGTGAAGGCGGTGTCGGGCAGCTCGTCGTAGCGGTCGCCCTCGAGCGCCTCGAGCTTGCGCGGCGTGACCTTCAGCGCCGCGGCCAGCGCCGCGATGTGCAGGCCCTGGCGCTCGCGCGCCGCGCGCATCAGCGCGCCGGCGCTGCCGCCGCCGGCCGCGTCACTCATCGAAGCGCCCCTGTTCGAACTTCAGCGTCTCCGGCGCCTGCGGGTAGCGGTTGCGCAGCTGGCTGCCCATCCCCTGCACCTGGATGCGGTTGCCGAGCTTGTGCTCGATCCGCGCCGACAGCCACAGCGACTGCGCGTTGACCTGCGCCGGCTGCGCGTTGACGCGGTCGATGTAGAAGCGCGCGCGCTCGTACTTGTGCTGCAGGTACAGCACGTCGGCCAGGTTGTAGGCAGTGGCCGGGTTCGCCGGGTCGAGCTGGTACGAGCGCAGCAGCGCGGCTTCTGCTTCGGGCAGCTGGCCGGCGCGCGCCTGGCAGATCCCCAGCGTGCGCAGCGCCAGCGCCGGCGTGCGGTACCCGGGCTGGGCCAGCGCCGCCTCGAACTGCGCCTGCGCCGGCCCGTAGCGGCCGCGCTGGCACAGGAACCAGCCGTAGGCCTGCAGCGTGTCGCCGTCGGTCGGGTCCAGCTGCAGCGCACGCTGCAGCTCGCTCTCGGCGCGCGCGTTGTCGCCGTAGGCAGCGTGGATCAGTCCGCGCAGCGCATAGGCCTTCGCGTAGTCGGGCTGCGCTTCGAGCGCCTGGTTGACCTCGGTCATCGCCGTCTTGAGCTCGCCGCGACCAAAGTACAGCCCCGCCAGCTGCAGCCGCGTCTGCGCCAGCCGCGCCCGTGACGCCGGGTCGGTGGGCGCCGGGGTCTCCGGCGGCAGCGCCTTGCCGTCCTGCGTGGTGACCGTGCTGGTGCAGCCCAGCAGCGCGCCGAGCAGGATCCAGGCAGCGAGCCAGCGCCTCGTGACGGCGGCCTTCAATGCAGCGCTCCGGTCGGCGCCGCGGCCGCAGCGGGCAGCGGCGTCTGCGCGAGCCGCCGCTGCACCCGTGTGCGGTCCTGGACCTGGCCGGCCAGCTGGCCGCAGGCGGCGGCGATCTCGTCGCCGCGGGTCTTGCGCACCGTGGTCACGAGGCCGGCGTCGCGCAGCACCTGCGCGAAGGCCTGCACCCGCGCCGGCGACGATCGGGTCAGCCCCGAGCCGGGGAACGGGTTGAACGGGATCAGGTTGAACTTGCAGCGCAGCGCCGGCACGCCGTCGCCGCCGCGCACCAGCCGCACCAACTGCTCGGCCTGCGCCGGCGCGTCGTTCACCTGCTGCAGCATGCAGTACTCGAAGGTGATGAAGTCGCGCGGCGCCACGTCCAGGTAGCGGTGGCAGGCTGACAGCAGCTCGCGCAGCGGGTGCTTGCGGTTCAGCGGCACCAGCTGGTCGCGCAGCGCATCGTCGGGCGCGTGCAGCGACACCGCCAGCGCGACCGGGCAGTCGCCGCGCAGCCGGTCGATCAGCGGCACCACCCCCGAGGTCGACACCGTGACCCGGCGGCGCGACAGCCCCCACGCGCGGTCGTCGATCATCAGCCGCAGCGCCGGCAGCAGCGCCGCGTAGTTGTGCAGCGGCTCGCCCATGCCCATCATCACCACGTTGCTGATCGCGCGCTCGCCTTCGGTCAGCGCTTGCAGCGCGCGCAGCCGGCGCTCGGCGAACCACAGCTGGCCGACGATCTCGGCGGTGTCCAGGTTGCGGCTGAAGCCCTGGTGGCCGGTCGCGCAGAAGCGGCAGGCGACCGCGCAGCCGGCCTGCGACGAGATGCACAGCGTGCCGCGGTCGTCCTCGGGGATGAACACGGTCTCGATCGCGTTGCCGCCGCCGACGTCGAACAGCCACTTGATGCAGCCGTCTTCAGCGACGCGCTCGCTGCGCAGCGGCGGCGGCGCCACCTGCGCGAGCGTCGGCAGGCGCGCGCGCAGCGCTGCGCTCAGGTCGGACATCTGCGCGAAGTCGGGCTGCCCGCGCTGGTGGATCCAGCGCGCGAGCTGGCGCGCGCGGAACGGCTTCTCGCCCAGCTGCGCGCACCAGCCGGCCAGACCGTCGAGGTCGAGCCCGAGCAGGTTGAGCATGGGCGGCACAGCCCCGGGTCGGCGCCGCGGCCTCAGCGCTCGTGGATCGCGATGCCGGGGAAGAAGAACGCGATCTCGACCGCGGCGGTCTCGGCCGCGTCGGAGCCGTGCACCGCGTTGGCGTCGATGCTGTCGGCGAAGTCGGCGCGGATCGTGCCCTTGTCGGCCTTCTTCGGATCGGTCGCGCCCATCAGCTCGCGGTTGCGCGCGATCGCGTTCTCGCCCTGCAGCACCTGCACCATCACCGGCCCGGAGCTCATGAACGCGACCAGGTCGGGAAAGAACGGCCGCCCGCGGTGGACCGCGTAGAAGGCCTCGGCCTCGGCGCGCGACAGCTGGCGCAGCTGCGCGGCGACGATCTTCAGGCCCGCGGCCTCGAAGCGGGCATAGATCTGGCCGATCACGTTCTTCGCAACGGCATCGGGCTTGATGATCGACAAGGTGCGTTCGACGGCCATCGGGTGCTCTCCTGGATTCCAGCGCTTGGCAAAGCGACGGATTTTAACGATGCGGCATCAGCGCCCGCGGCCGCCCCGCCCGGGCTTGCCGCCGGGGCGACGGTGGCTGCCGCTCGCCTTGCGGCGCAGTGCGTCGGCACCGATGTAGCCGACCGCGGTCTGCATCGGGTCGGGCTGGCGGCCGGGCGCCTGGCCGCGCGCGGCCGGCTGCTTGCGCTTGGTGCCGCCGCTGCGCGCGCCGAAGGGCCCCTGGCCCTGCACGAAGCGCTTGTCGTAGGTCTGCTGCAGCGGGTTCGGGATCGGGTCGTCGTCGCCGTACTCGCGCCGCGGCGTGCGCGCCTGCTGGATCAGGCGCTTGTCGTAGGTCTGCTGCAGCGGGTTCGGGATCGGGCCGTCCTCGCGGTACTCGCGCCGCGGCGCGCGCGCCTGCTGGATCTGGCGGCGGTCGAAGGTCTGCTGCAGCGGGTTCGGGATCTCGCCGACCGCGTCCAGCGCGTCGAGCTCGTCGTCGCTGCCGATCGGCGCGGTCGCATCGGGCCGGCCGAAGCCAGTGGTGCGCAGCCGCTCGATCCGCTCGCGGCGCGCCTGGCGCGCGCCGCCCTGCGGCTCGCGCGGGGCCTGCGGACCGCGCCGCTCGCCGCGTGCGCCGCGCTCGCTGCGTTCACCATTGCGAGACCCGCGCTCGTCGGCGCGTGCGCCGCGTTCGGCCTGGCGCGCAGCGCGCTCGTCGCTGCCTGCGCCGCGCTCGTCGCCGCGCGGGCCGGGCTCGGCGCCGGCGGGCGACGGCTGCGGCCGCGCGATCCGCCGCAGCAGCTGCACGTCGGCGTCGTCCAGGTCGACCCAGCAGCCCCGCCGCAGCCCGCGCGGCAGCACCACGCAGCCGTAGCGCAGCCGGATCAGCCGGCTGACCGCGTGGCCGACCGCCTCGATCAGCCGGCGCACCTCGCGGTTGCGGCCCTCGGTGATGACCACGCGGTACCAGCGGTTGACGCCTTCGCCGCCGGCGTCCTCGATGCTCTTGAACGCGCAGCTCTGGCCGTCGAGCTCCACGCCCTGCAGCAGGCGCTCGCGCTGCGCGTCGTCGAGCGGGCCGAGCACGCGCACCGCGTACTCGCGCTCGAGGCCGAAGCGCGGGTGCATCAGCTGGTTGGCCAGGTCGCCCGAGGTGGTGAACAGCAGCAGGCCCTCGGTGTTCAGGTCTAGCCGCCCGACCGACTGCCACTTGCCGCGGGCGAGCCGCGGCAGCCGCCTGAAGACGGTCGGCCGCTGCTGCGGATCGTCGTGCGTGACCACCTCGCCGGCTGGCTTGTGGTAGGCGATCACCCGCGCCGGCGGCGGCGTGATCCGCACCTTGACCGGCCGCCCGTCGATGCGCAGCTGGTCGCCGAACATCAGCCGCTGGCCGGTGTGCGCCGTCTGGCCGTTGACCGTGATCCGCCCGTCGGCAACGAACTGCTCGATGTCGCGGCGCGAGCCGATCCCCGCCTGCGCCAGCACCTTCTGCAGCTTCGGCGCATGCGGGTCGGGCGGCAGCACGCGCCGGGTCGGCTCGAGCGCTTCGCCGGCCGCCGCCGGCTCTGCGTCGAAGCTGCCGCCCAGCACCTGCTCGAACAGGTCGCCGACCGGCTGCTGCGGCAGGTGCAGCCGCACCCTGGCGGCGTCGGGTGCGCGCGGTTCAGTCCCGCCCTCACCGGTGTCGGCCGCTGCCTCGGCCGCGGCATTGGCCTCGCGCCGGCCGCGACGCCGGTTGCGGCCGCGCCGCGATCGATCCGCGCGCGCCGGCGCGGCGCCTTCCGGCTGGCCTGCGGCGGCTTGCGCCGACATCGCTTCCGCTGCCTGCGTTGCGCCGGGCTGCACCGGCACTGCGTCCGCCGCCTGGCTCGCATCGGGCTGCGCCGGCGTCGCGCCGCCCACCGCGTCCACCGCGCCCGCCCAGCGGAGCGCATCGGCCTGCGCGGCCACGGCGCCAGCCGGCGGCGCTGCATCGGGCGTACTCGCCGCCGCCTGCTCGCTAGGCGCAGCCTGCGCACTGCGCGCTGCCCGCGCGCGCGGCTTGCGCCGCGGCGCGGCGTCGCTGGCGGCTGCCGGCGCCGCGGGCACTCCGGCGCTGCCCGCAGCCGCGGCGGGCGCAGCCTGGGCTGCCGGCGGCGTGGGCAGTGCAGCGTCCACCGGCAGCGCCGCCGCC
>CAZKCJ010000014.1:0-4218 GCA_964550885.1 uncultured Rubrivivax sp.
AGATCCACAAGTCCGACGGCATCGGCACGATCCTGAAGGTCGACGACTACGCGCGCGTGACCGTGATCACCGGCGCGTCCGAGATCGGGCAGGGGATCGACGCGGTGATCACGGTGATCGCCGCCGAGGAGCTGGGCGTGCCGCTGGAGCACGTGACGATCGTCAACAACGACTCGGACGTCGCGCCCTGGGATGTGGGGGTGCACGCTTCGCGCACCACCTTCATCGCCGGCAACGGCACGCGCCGCGCCGCGCGCAAGGCGCGCGCGCAGATCCTGGACGCCGCCGCGCGCCTGCTCGGCGAAGCGGCCGAGGGTCTGGACCTGCGCGACGCCTCGGTCGTGCGCCGGGGCGACGGGCAGGCGCTGATCAAGCTCGAGCGCCTGCTGCGGCAGATGCACTTCCAGGCCGAGCCCGAACTCGTGATGGTCACTGACTACTACGAGCCGAACAGCGAACCCGAGGGCACGCGGCACGTGTCCAATTCCTCGGCCGCGTACGCGCACGCGGTGCACGTCGCCGAGATCACCGTCGACACGCTGACCGGCGAGATCAAGCTCGACAAGATCACGGTGGCGCAGGACGTCGGCCGGGTCATCAACCGCATGGGCCTCGAAGGCCAGATCGAGGGCGGCCTCGCGATCGGCCTGGGCTACGCGTTGAGCGAGAACATGCAGATCGAGAGCGGCCTGCTGAAGAATGCCTGCTTCCGCGACTACAAGTTGATCACGGCGACCGAGATGCCGCCGCTGGAGCTGCACTTCATCGAGAGCCACTGCAGCGAAGGGCCTTACGGGGCCAAGGGGATCTCCGAGTTGCCGACGATCGTGATCGCGCCGGCGATCGCCAACGCGCTGTACAACGCGACCGGGGTGCGCATCTTCGAGCCGCCGATGTCGCCGGAGAAGGTCGCACGCGCGATCCACGAGCTGCGAACGCGCGCCGCGGCCGCGCCCGAGACGGCGGTCGCCGGCGTCGCCTGAGGGCTGATGAAGCTGCGCTACCACGCCTGGCTGCGCGACAACATGGGCCGCGAGTCGGAGGAGATCCACCTGCCGAGCAGCATCCGCAATGTCGGCATGCTGCTCGACTGGTTGCCGACTCGCGACGAACGCACCCGCGCCGCCTTCGAGTTCATCGACGTCGTGCTGGTCTCGGTCAACTCCCGCTTCGCGGAGCGGGATCATCCGCTGCAAGACGACGATGAAGTCGCGCTGGTTCCGCCGATCGCCGGCGGCTGACCCGCGACGCTCGTCGCCGGGTTTGCGCCGGTCCCGTCGCCATCGCCTGCAGCGAACCCGCATGCGAGCGTCCCTATTCCTCCCGGGCTGCAGGGCCGGGCGACGGTGCCAGCCCGAATCGAAAGGAGACAATGGATGAAGCGGTGCACCGTGCTGTCGATGGAGCAGGCGCTGTCGCTGCCGTACGCGACGCAGCGCTTCGTGCAGCTGGGCTGGCGGGTGATCCGGATCGAGGCGACGCCCACCGGCGCGGGTCTGCCGGGGGACCCGAACCGCTACATCGGCGCGCGGGTGGCGGATGACGACCGGCGCAGCTACTTCGTCGCGCCCAACGTCGGCAAGGAGGCGGTTGCGATCAACCTGAAGGATCCGCGTGGCCACCAGCTGCTGGCGCAGCTGGTGCGGGCGCTGGATGCGGACATCTTCAGCTGCAACACGGTGCCGTCGCGCTATCGCAGCCTCGGCATCGCGCCCGAGCAGTTGCATGCGGTCAAGCCCGGGCTGATCTGGGCCAGCATCTCGGCGCAAGGCCAGGCGGCGCCGGAAGCGCCGGGCTACGACCCGGTGCTGCAGGCGATGTCGGGCTTCATGGAGGTAACCGGCGACAGCGACGGCCCGCCGATGCTGTCGGGCATCCCGCTGATCGACCTGAAGGCCGGTGACGAGCTGTATGCAAACGTGCTGCTCGCGCTGCTGCAGCGCGGCGAGGGCGGGCAGGGGCGGACGATCGACGTCTCGATGCTGCAGGTGGCCGCATCGTGGCTGATCACGCTGCTGCCGCTGATCGACTTCGGCTGCCAGCCCGACGAGATCTCGCGCGTCGGTAACGAGCACCGCAAGTTCATCCCGACCAACGTCTACCCGGCGCGCGACGGCTACATCTTCATGGCCATCGGCAGCGACGTGCAGTGGCGCCGCTTCACCGCGATCCCGAAGTTCGCGCCGGTCGGCAACCCCGTGCGCCTGACCAACGAGGGCCGCCACCTGGAGCGCGCGGCGATCCACCGCGACATCGCCGCGGTGAGCGCCCAGCATCCGAGCGACGAGTTGCTGGCCGACCTGCGCGGCGCGACGATTCCGGCGACGCGGATCCTCGACATCCGCCAGGTGCAGCAGCTGCCGGCGCTGCGCGAGCGGCTGATGCGCACGACGATGCCCGACGGACGCACGGTGCGCCTGCAGCCGATGGCGGTGGACTTGCCCGGAGCAGCGCTGGAGTACCCGTTCGCACCCCGCTACGGCGAGCACACGCGTGCGGTGCTGCGCGAAGCGGGGCTCGCCGACGGCGACATCGACACCCTCGCGCGCGACGGCGTGGTCGCCTGACGGCAGCGCCCGCATCATGGCCCAGCGCGCTGCGTTTCGCATCGGCATCGACGTCGGGGGTACCTTCACCGACCTGGTGCTGATGCGCGCGGACGGCAGCACGCGCGTGCACAAGCAGCTGTCGACGCCGGCGGATCCGTCGCAGGCGGTCGCCGACGGGCTGGCGGCGCTGGCCGCCGGGGAAGGGCTGACGCTGCCCGAGTTCATGGCGGCGGTCAACCGCGTGGTCCACGGCACGACGGTGACCACCAACGCGGTGCTCACCGGGCGAACCGCGCGCACGCTGCTGCTGGCCACGCGGGGCCTGACCGACGCGCTGCAGATGCGGCGCGGCATCCGCGAACAGATGTTCGACAACCGCTGGCATCCGCCGGCGCCGGTCGTGCCGCGCGAGCTTCGCCTGCCGGTGGGCGGCCGGGTCGACGCGCACGGCCACGAGCTGGAGCCGCTCGACCAGGCCGATCTGGCCGCGGCGATCGAGCAGGGCCGGCGGGCCGGCGTCGAGGCGGTGGCGATCTGCTTCATGCACGCGCACGCGGCGCCGGCGCACGAGCAGCTGGCGGCGCAGGCGGTGCGCGCGGCGCTGCCCGACGCGTACCTGTCGGTTTCGTCCGAGGTCCTGCCGCAGGTGCGCTACTACGAGCGCACCAGCACCACCGCGCTGAACGCCGCGGTCGGTCCGGTGCTGGCGCGCTACCTCGACGCGCTCGCGGCGCGGCTGGCGGCGCTGCGCTGGCAGGGGACCCTGCTGGTGATGCAGTCCAACGGCGGTGTGGCCGCGCTCGCCGCGGTGCGCCGGCGGGCCGCGGCGACGCTGCTGTCGGGTCCGGCGGCGGCGCCGGCGGCCGCGCTCGCGTGTCTGGGCGGGGGCAGCCGCAGCTTCGTCTCGGTCGACATGGGCGGCACCAGCTTCGACGCCGTGCTGGTGCGCGACGGCGCGCCCGAGATCACGACGCAGGGCAAGGTCAACTGCTACGCGCTGGCGCTGCCGGCGATGGAGATCCACACCGTCGGTGCCGGCGGCGGATCGATCGCCTGGGTCGACGAAGGCGGGCTGCTCCACATGGGGCCGCAGAGCGCTGGAGCGGATCCCGGCCCGGCGTGCTATGGCCGCGGCGGCACCGAAGCGACCAGCACCGACGCCGACCTGCTGCTGGGCTATCTGGGCGCCGAGCGGTTCGCAGGCGGCAGCCTGCCGCTGGATCCCGACGCCGCGGCGCGCGCCGTGGACCAACGGGTCGCGGCGCGGCTGGGGGTCTCGCGGATCGACGCGGCGTTCGGCATGTTCCAGGTGATCAACGTGGCGATGGCGGCGGCGATCCGCGAGGTCTCGGTAGCCCGCGGCTGCGATCCGCGCAATCAGCCGCTGGTGTGCGCCGGCGGCGCCGGGCCGGTGCACGGCGCGGCGATCGCCGCCGAGCTTGGGATCCGCCGCATGCTGGTGCCGCGCGACGCGTCGACCTTCTGCGCGCTCGGCATGCTGCACACCGACCTCGTGCACGACGAGGTGCGCAGCCTGACGGTCGCGCTGCCCAGGCGCGGCGACGGCCGCGTGCTGCGGCGCGTCTGGCGCGAGATGGCGCGACGCGCTACCGCAGCGCTCGCGGCCGAGGGGTTCGGCGCGACCGCCTCCGACGTCGTCGTCGTGAAC
>CAZKCJ010000014.1:4228-6099 GCA_964550885.1 uncultured Rubrivivax sp.
GGGGTTCGACGCGCGCCAGCGCCGGCTGCGCTGCCGGCTGGAGCTGCGCTACGCGGGCCAGTACCACGAGGTCGACGTCGAGGTCCCGGCGACGGCAATCGAGGCCCTGGACTGGCTGCGCGTGCGCACGCTGTTCGACGACCGCCACGAGCGGCTGTACGGCTACAGCCTGCGCGATCCGCGGGTTGGAGTCGAGCTGATCAACCTGCGCCTGGTGGCGGTGGGCGTGACCGGCAAGCCGCGGCTGCGGCGCGAGCCGCGCTGCCGCGGCAGCTTCGCGCCGGCACGCGTCGGCCGGCGCGATGTCTACCTGGGGCCCAAGCGCGGCTTTCGCACGGTGCCGGTGTTCGCCGGCGAGCAGCTGCACCACGGGCAGGCCCAGGCCGGCCCGGCGATCATCGAGCTGCCCAACACCTCGATCGTGGTGCCGCCGCGCGCGCGCGCGAGCGTCGACGCACTCGGCCACTTCTGGGTCGAGCTCGCCGCCGGAGCCGGGCAATGACGCAGCGTCGGCCAAGCGAAGCGGACCCGGTCGAGCTGACCGTGCTGCAGCGCCGGCTGAAGTCGGTGACCGAGGAGATGGGCCTCGCGCTGCTGCGCACCACCGACGCGTTTCGTGACTTCGTCACCGGGCTGTATGACGCGCGCGGGCGCATGCTCGAACAGACCGAGTACATCCCGATCCTCGCCTTCGCGCTGCAGCCCGCACTCGAGCACGTGATCGCCTATTTCGGCGACGACCTGCATCCAGGCGACGTGATCCTGCACAACGACGTCTTCAGCGGCGGCAACCAGAACAACGACGTCGCGGTGTTCAAGCCGGTGTTCGACGCGCGCCGGCTGATCGGCTGGGCGGCGTGCAAGGGGCACCAGGCCGACATCGGCGGTGCGGTGCGCGGCGGCTACAACCCGAACGCGCGCGAGGTCTGGCAGGAGGCGCTGCGCATTCCGCCGCTGAAGGTGGTCGAGCGCGGCAAGCTGCGCCGCGACGTCTGGGACATGGTGTTCGCGAACGTGCGGCTGCCGATCGTGCAGGCCGACATCCAGGCGCAGATCGGCAGCTGCACCGTCGGCGAGCGCGGGCTGCTCGAGATCGCCGGACGCTTCGGTGCGTCGCGCCTGCCGGCGCTGCTGGAGGCGCTGTTCGACCGCACCGAGCGCATGCTCGGCGCCGAGATCGAGGCGATCCCGGACGGGCGCTACGAAGGCCGCGCCACCGCCTGGGACGACGGCATCGCGCACGACGCGCGGATGACGATCGCAATCACGGTGACGGTGCGCGGACGCCGGTTGACGATCGACACCAGCGGCAGTTCGCCGCAGACCCCGGGCTTCGTCAACGCACCCGCGTCGGCGACCGCGTCGGCGCTGATGCTCAGCCTGCTGATGCTGGTCAGCCCCGAGATTCCGCACAACGCAGGGCTGCTGCGGCCGCTGACGATCGTCAACCCGCCGGGCTCGTTCCTGAACGCGTCGTTCCCGGCGGCGACGACCTACGGCAACACGCTTGCCGGGCCGATCTCGGATGCGCTGTTTCGCGCGCTCGCGCCGGCGCTGCCCGAGCGGGCGTGCGCCGGCTGGAACCGCGCGCTCAACGTCGCCGTGTCCGGCTTCGATCGCGCGCGCGAGCGGCCCTTCACCGACATCTTCTTCCTCTCGCTCAAGGGCGGCTCCGGCGCGGTCCACGGCGCCGACGGCAGCGACCACATCGGGCTGATCAACTGCGCCGGCGGCATCCTCGCGCAGGACTACGAGATGTTCGAAATCCACAACCCGCACCTGCTGCGCCGCCACGAATACCTGCGCGACTCGGCGGGCGCGGGCCGCTGGCGCGGGGGGCTGGGCATCGTCAGCGAGATCGAGTTGCGCGG
>CAZKCJ010000014.1:6109-18456 GCA_964550885.1 uncultured Rubrivivax sp.
GTCGCCGCGGTCGTGTTCGGCGACGGGGTGAACGAGGAGGCGCGCGCCTTCGGCCTGTTCGGCGGCGGCAGCGGCGCGCGCAACGAACGCACCCTCACCGCGCCTGACGGCAGCGTGCGCCGCCCGGCCTCCAAGGAGATCGTCGACGGCATCGCGCCGGGCACCGTGCTGCGCCAGGTCGCCGGCGGCGGCGGCGGCTTCGGCGATCCGGCCGAACGTGAGGTGGCTGCAGTGCAGGCCGACGTGCGCGCCGGCGTGGTCAGCACGGACGCGGCGCGGGACGACTACCGGGTCGCCGTCGATCCGGCGACGCATGCAGTCGACCCGGGCGCCACTGCGGCGCTGCGCCGCCGCGCCCGCGCGGGAGCCAGGCGGTGATGCACGCACGGCTTCCGATCGGCGTGTGGTCGTCGTCAGCGCTCGCGCGCGGTGCCAGACCGACGGCCGGTTTCGCGGCGGCGGGCGCGGGCACCGCGACCCGTGCGGGCCGGCTCGGCCGGACGTGCGGCGCCGGCGCGCCGGCCGCGGGGCTCACGGCCGCGCGCGCTGCGGTCGGCGCTGCCTGGCCTGCCGAGCCGGTGCGCGATCCATTCCATCCCGATCCCGAGCGGATGCGCCGAACGCGTGTCGTGCGCACGCGAAGGGCCTTTGCGATTCAACCGAGAGGAACCTGCAGATGAAGACGAAGACCATGTGGAAAGCCGTCCTGGCCGGCGCGGCCGCACTGATCGCCGGTAGCGCCGTCGCCGACATCACGATCGGCGTGTCGCTGGGCACCACCGGATCGGGTGCGTCGCTGGGCATCCCGTACAAGAACGCGTTCCAGCTGGTGCCCAAGACGCTGGGCGGGGAGCCGGTGCGCTACATCATCCTGGACGACGAGTCCAAGCCCGACAACGCGGTGAAGAACGCCTACAAGTTCGTCGGCGAGGACAAGGTCGATGCGCTGATGGGGTCCACCGGGGTGCCCTCGGCGATGGCGATGACGCAGGTGGCTGCCGAGACCAAGACGCCGCTGATCTCGCTCACGCCGATGCCGCAACTCGCGCCCGATCGGCACCACTGGACCTTCGTCATCCCGCAGTCGGCCGCATTGATGATGAGTGCGGTCGCGCAGGACATCAAGGCGCGCGGCTTCAAGACGGTGGGCTACATCGGCTTCTCCGACAGTTGGGGCGATCTGGTCTACGACACGATCGTCGCGCTCGCACCGGCGAACGGCTTCAAGGTGGTGACCAACGAACGCTTTGGTCGCGCCGACACGAGCGTGGCGGGCCAGGTTCTCAAGATCATCGCGGCGCGCCCGGACGCGGTCGTGGTGGGCGGATCGGGCTCGCCGGCCGCGACGCCGCAGATCGCGCTGGTCGAGCGCGGCTACAAGGGGGTCATCTACCACAGTCCTGCCGCGGTCAACCTGGCGTTCATCCAGACGGCCAAGAAGGCGGCGGAAGGTGCGATTGCACCCGCCAGTCCGCTGATCGTGGCGGAAGATCTGCCGGACGACGCAGTGACGAAAGCGGTCGCGCTGGACTTCGTCAAGCGCTATGAAGCGATGTTCGGGGCCGGCACGCGCAATACCCTGGCCGGATACAGCTACGACGGCGTCCTGCTGCTCGACGCCGCGGCGAAAGTGGCGGTGAAGAAGGCCAAGCCCGGCACACCCGAGTTCCGGATCGCGCTGCGCGACGCGCTCGAGAGTGTGAAGAGCCTGATCGGATCGTCGGGCGTCTACAACTTGACGCCTACCGATCACAACGGCGAGGACGAACGCGCCCGCGTGCTGGTCCAGGTCGTCAACGGCGAATGGCGACTGCTGAAGTAGCTTCCTGCCACCCGAGCCCTCGGATCAGCAGATGAACCTCGACATTTCTCTCTGGCTGTTGCAGGACGGCGTCATCAACGGCGCGATCTACGCGTTGCTCGCGCTCGCGTTGCTCTTGGTGTTCGCAGTCACGCGCATCATCTTCGTACCGCAAGGCGAGTTTGTCGCGTTCGCTGGACTGACCCTCGGGATGCTGCAGTTGGGGCAGGTGCCGGGGACCGTCTATCTGCTGGGCGCCGGCGGTGTCGCGGTGGCACTTCTGGAAGCTGCCATGGCCTGGCGTGCCCGTGAGCGCGGCCGCCTGCCGCGGATCGCGCTCGCCTGGGTCGTGCTGCCGCTGGCGGTGTCGCTGTTCGTGGCATGGGCTGCGCCGCGCAAGTTCGGCTCCTGGGCGCTGATCGCAATGACGCTGTTGCTGATCGTGCCGCTCGGACCGATCCTGTACCGCCTGGCCTACCGGCCGGTGGCCAATGCGTCGGTACTGGTACTGTTCATCGTGTCGATGGCGGTGCATTACGCACTCAACGGGATCGGACTGGCGATGTTCGGCGGCGAGGGTCTGCGCACGAACCCCATCTCGGACTTGCAGATCGCCCTCGGCAGCATCAACGTCACGGCGCAGAGCGTGTGGGTGGTCGCCGCCAGCGCCGCCGGAATGGTCTCGCTGTGGCTGTTCTTCGAGCGTTCGCTGTACGGGAAGGCCTTGCGTGCGACCGCTATCAACCGTGTCGGCGCACGGCTGGTCGGCGTGCCGACCGAACTGGCCGGCCAACTCGCGTTCTGGCTCGCGGCGACCATGGGAGCGGTGTCTGGCCTGCTGATCTCGCCGATCACCACGCTGTACTTCGACAGTGGGCTGATGATCGGTCTGCGGGGCTTCATTGCCGCGATCATTGGCGGGATGTCCAGCTATCCACTGGCGGTGGCCGGGGCACTCGGCGTCGGCCTGCTGGAAGCGTTCTCGTCCTTCTGGGCCAGCGCGTACAAGGAGACGATCGTCTTCACGCTGCTGATCCCGATCCTGCTGTGGCTGTCGCTGACTTCCAAGCACGTGGTAACCGAGGACGAGGAAGAATGAAGCCCGATCGCGTGATGCTGCTCGGCTTCGTCGTCTTGGTCGCGTTGGCGCCGTTCGCGGTCCCCGACTTCTACGTCACGCTGCTGAACTACGTAGGACTGGCCACGCTCGTCGCGCTGGGCCTGGTGCTGCTGACCGGCGTGGCCGGGGTGGTGTCCTTCGGTCAGCAGGCCTTTGTCGGCATCGGCGCCTACGCGACTGCGGTGCTGACGACGCAGGCGCACGCGTCGCCCTGGCTCGGGCTGCTGCTGAGCCTGCTGCTGGTGGTGCTGATGGCGCTGATGCTCGGCGCAGTGACGCTGCGGCTGTCGGGCCACTACCTGTCGATCGCCACCATCGGCTGGGGGGTTGCGATCTTCTACCTGTTCGGGACGCTGCCGGGCCTGGGGCAGTACAGCGGCATCGACGGCGTGCCGCCGGCGCGCCTCGGGCCGCTGGTGTTCGACAGCGCACGCGCGTCCTACTGGCTGATCTGGGCGGTGACGATGGCCGCGCTGCTGGCGGCGCGCAACCTGCTCGATTCTCGCCCGGGTCGCGCGATCCGGGCACTGCGCTTTCGCGCTGCAATGGCCGAGAGCTTCGGTGTCGACACCGCGGGGCTCAAGCTCGTCGTGTTCGTTCAGGCGGCGGTGCTGGCCGGCGTGGCCGGCTGGCTTCATGCGCATTTCCTGCGCTTCGTCAGCCCGCATGCGTTCGGCATCAACGCGGGCATCGACTACCTGTTCATGGCGGTCATCGGCGGCGCGAGTCACGTCTGGGGTGCCGTTGTCGGTGCGTCGATCATCACGCTGCTGCGGGAGTGGCTCAAGGACTGGCTGCCGCTGCTGTTCAGCCACAGCGGCAACTACGAGGCGATCGTCTTCGGCGTGCTGATGACCCTGCTGTTGCAGCGCGCCCGCGAGGGCCTGACGCCCTATCTCGCGCGCTGGGCGCCGGCACAGGCGCCGCGCGCGATCGCGACCGACGCACCGGAGCCGCCGCGGCGCGAGCGTCCGGCGGCGGGGGTGCGCGTGCTCGAAGCCGCAGGCCTGGGCAAGCGCTTCGGCGGGCTGGTCGCGGTCAAGGACATGGGCCTGCACCTGCACGCAGGCGAGATCCTGGGTCTGATCGGGCCGAACGGCGCGGGCAAGAGCACGATGTTCAACCTGATCAGCGGCACGCTGCCGGCCGACAGCGGCACGGTGCAACTGCTCGGCCGCCGCATCGATGGCCTGGGTGCGCGTGCGATCGCCAAGCTCGGGCTGGCGCGCAGCTTTCAGCACGTGAACCTGATCTCGCGGATGTCGGTGCTCGACAACGTCGCGCTGGGCGCGCATCTGCGCGGGCGCCACGGCACGGTGGCGGCGATGCTGCACGCCGACCGGCGCGACGAGGCGCGACTGCTCGCCGAAGCCGCGCGCCAGATCGAGCGCGTCGGGCTGGGCGCGGCGATGCACGAGCAGGCCGGCAATCTGGCGCTGGGTCAGCAGCGCATCGTCGAGATCGCGCGCGCGCTCGCTGCCGATCCGCTGGTGCTGCTGCTCGACGAGCCGGCGGCGGGCCTGCGCTACCACGAGAAGCAGGAACTTGCCGAACTGCTGCGCAAGCTGCGCGCCGAGGGGCTGGCGATCCTGCTCGTCGAGCACGACATGGAGTTCGTGATGGGCCTGGTCGACCGGCTGGTGGTGATGGACTTCGGCGAGAAGCTCGCCGAAGGGCTGCCTGCGCAGATCCAGGACAACCCGGCGGTGGTCGAGGCCTACCTCGGAGGCATCGAATGAGCACGCCGCTGCTGGAGGCTACGGAGCTGCGGGTTGCCTACGGCAAGGTCGAGGCGCTGCACGGAGTCAGCCTGCGCGTCGAGCCGGGATCGATCGTCACCGTGATCGGGCCCAACGGCGCCGGCAAGACCACTCTGCTGGCCGCGCTGATGGGCCTGCTGCCGGCGCGCGGCGGCGTGCGCTGGGGCGGCGCGGACGTGCTCGGGCGCAGCGTCGAGCAGCGCGTCGCCGACGGGCTGACGCTGGTGCCGGAGCGGCGCGAGCTGTTCGGCGAGCTCAGCGTCGAGGACAACCTGCGGCTGGGCGCGTTCGTGCGCGTGCGCCGCGGCGAACGCGGCGCTGATATGCAGCTCGACGACGTCTATTCACGCTTCCAGCGGCTGCACGAGCGACGCACGCAGTTGGCGGCGACGCTGTCGGGCGGCGAGCGCCAAATGCTGGCGATCGGCCGCGCGCTGATGGCCCGACCGAAGCTGCTGATGCTCGACGAGCCCAGCCTGGGGCTGGCGCCGCGGATCGTGCGCGACATTCTGCGCATCGTCGCCGAGCTGCGCGAGACCGGCGTGGCGATCCTGCTCGTGGAACAGAACGCGCGCGCCGCGCTGCAGATCGCCGATCGCGGCTACGTGCTCGAGACCGGCGAGCTCGCGCTCGAAGGCAGCGCCGCCGAGCTGGCGCGCAACCCGCGCGTCGTCGAATCGTACCTGGGCCAGCGCGGCAGTGAAGCTGCCGGATCGCTTCGGCCGAACCCTGGAGCTCAACTGCCATGATCCGCAAGCGTCCCGCCAATCCCCTGCTCGAACGTTCCCGCCGCCCGCTGCCGCGCCGTGTTGCGGTGATCGGCGCCGGCACCATCGGTCCTGACATCGGCTACTACCTGAAGAGCGCGTTGCCGGCGCTGGAGGTGGTGCTGATCGACGTCCGCCAGCCGGCGATCGACGATGCGCTCGCGCGCCTGAAGGGTTACGCGGAGAAGTCCGTGAAGCGCGGGCGGATGAGCGAGTCCAAGGCTGCCGCGGTGCTCGCCGGCTTGAGCGGCAGCACCGACTACGACGCGATCGGCGGCGCCGACTGGGTGCTGGAGGCGGCTACCGAGGATCTGCCGCTGAAGCGGCGCATCTTCGCCGACGTCGAGGCCCGTATCGCGCCCGACGCGGTGATCACCTCCAACACCAGCTCGCTGCCGGCCGCACGGATCTTCGCCGAGCTGAAGCACCCCGAGCGCGCCACCGTCACGCACTTCTTCGCGCCGGCCTGGCGCAACCCGGCGGTCGAGGTGATCGACTGGCCGAAGGTCGACAGTGACGTGATCGCGTGGTTGCGGCGGCTGTTCGCGCAGACTGGCAAGCTGCCGCTGCTGACGACCGACGCACCCTGCTTCATGCTGGACCGTATCTTCGACAACTGGTGCAACGAGGCCGGCTACCTGCTGACGCAGGCGAGCGCGGCCGAGGTGGACAGTGCAGTCGGCGACTTCGTCGCCGCCGGGCCGTTCTTCGTGCTCAACATGTCCAACGGCAACCCGATCATCATCGAGACCAACACGCTGCAGGCCGACGAGGAGGGCGAGCACTATCGGCCGGCGCCGGTGTTCCGCTCGGTGGACCGCTGGAAGACGGTGGGGATCGGGCAGTCCGTACCGATGTCGGAGGCGACGCGCGCACGGATCCACGATCGGATGCTGGGCGTGCTGCTGTCGCAGAGCGCCGACATCCTGGACCGCGGCATCGGCAGCGCGGCCGATCTGGACCTCGGTTGCCGCATCGCGCTGGCCTTCAAGCGCGGCCCGATCGAGTGGATGCTGCGGCTGGGCGAGGCGGAGTGCCGCCGCATCGTCGAGCGCTTCACGCACGAGCGCCCAGGCATGCCGGGACTGCGGCGGCCGGTTGCCGACTACGCGAGCGGCGAGCGCCACGTGCTGGTCGACGATCTCGACGGCGGGGTCAAGCTGATCACGCTGCGCCGCCCGGAGGCGCTGAACGCGCTGCACGACGAACTGACCGACGAGATCCTGGCGGTCATCCGCCGGCACGAAGCCGACCCTGCGGTCACCGGCTTCGTGATCACCGGCTACGGCACCAAGGCGTTTTGCGCCGGAGCCGACATCGGGCGCTTCCCGACGATGCTCGGCGACGCGGCCGCGTCGACGCAGTACGCGCGCGACTGCTCGCGGTTGCTGCTGCATCTGGACCGCTCGCCCAAACCGGTGGTCGCGGCGATCCAGGGGATGGCGCTGGGCGGCGGGTTCGAGCTGGCGATGCGCTGCCACGCACTGGTGGCCGAGCGCAACGCCTGGTTCCAGCTGCCCGAGGTGACGCTGGGAATCGTGCCCGGGATCGGCGCGCTGGTGGTGCCGTACCGGCGCTGGCCGGCAGCGGCGCCGACCTTCCATGCGATGCTGACCCGCGGCACCCGGCTGCAGGCGAGCGAGGCACACGCGGCCGGGATCGTCGCGGCACTGGCCGACGACTTCGACGACCTGTTGGCCAAGGCCGTGGCCCAGGTGCACGCGCTCGCGGCCAAGGGGCTCACGCCGCCTGCGGACGGCGCGGCACCGGCGCTGCCGCCGTTCGCGCCGCATGACGGCAAGGCGGCGGACGGTCGCGTGCTCAGCCGTTCCGTGGTCGCGATCATCGAGCGTGCGGTGCGTGACGGCGCCGCGGCGCCCGACTGGAACGCCGCACTCGAGGTCGGCTATCGCGCTTTCGGCGAGGTCGCCTGCACGCCAGCGGCGCGCGAGGGCATCGGCGCGTTTCTGGAGCGCCGCAGTCCCGATTTCGGTGCCACCGGCTGACGCGCCGGCGTCGTCCGGACCTCTTTTCCTCCAGCGTGGTGCGATCGTCATGCAGCAGTTCCAACGCGAACGCAGGTTGTTTCTTGGTGCCGTGCTGGCCGTCGGCGCGGCCGGCGTGGCCGCGCAGGTTTGGCCGCCGGCGGTCGTGCGGATCGTCGTACCGTATCCGCCGGGCACCGAACCCGACGTCATGGCCCGTGACCTGGGCGCAGCGTTCGCTCGGCAGACCGGCAAGACTTTCGTGGTGGATAACCGGCCGGGGGCGAACTCGATCATCGGCACGACCGAAGTCGTCAACAGCGGCGACGCCGACGGCGGCACGCTGCTGCTGGTCGACCGGCTCGCGGTGGTGACCAATCCGGCGCTGTACCGCAAGCTGCCCTACCGCTGGGAGAACAGCCTAGCTCCGGTCACCGATCTGGCCGGGGTGAGGCTGTTCATGTCGGTGCGCGCCGGCTTTCCCGCCAAGACCTACGCCGAGTTCGTCGGCTACGCGCGTGCGAATCCGGGCAAGGTGATGGTTGGCACCGGCGGCAACGGCCACGTCACTCACATCGGCATGGCGATGCTGGCCCAGAGCGAGGGCCTGACCTTCATCTACGTGCCCTACAAGGGCGTTGCGCCCGCGATGCAGGGGCTGCTCGGCGGCGAGATCGATGCAATGCTTGCCGGCGGCCTCGTGACGCAGCCGCACCACCGCGCGCAGAAGATCACCGCGCTGGTCGTCGGCGACGACCAGCGCGGTCCGGCGATGCCCGATGTGCCGACGCTGGCCGAGGCCGGCGGCAAGCCCGGTTCGCTGCCGTCCACCACCTTCACGCTGCTGGCGCCGGCGAAGGTGCCGGCGGCGGTGGTCGCGCGGATCAGCACCACCGTTGGCGAGCTGCTGGCGAATCCGGAGCTGCGGCGCGGATACGAGGCGCGTGGTCTGGTAGTGACGCCGTCGACTCCCGAGCACACGCTCGCCGCGATGAAGCAGGATGCCGAGCGGTTCGGCAAGATCATCCATGCCGCCGGGATCCGCATCGATTGACGTCCGGGACCGGCTGCTGCGCCTGGGAGCCACCATGAAACGCCCCAACGTCGTGTTCATCGTCGCCGACGACCTCGGCTACGCCGATCTGGGCTGCTACGGCGGACGCGATGCCGCGTTCGGCGCGGTGTCGCCGGTGATCGACCGCCTTGCCGGCGCGGGCATCCGCTTCACCCAGGGTTACTCTAACTCGCCGGTCTGCTCGCCGACCCGTTTCGCGCTGATGACCGGCCGCTGGCAGTACCGCCTGCGTGCGGCCGCCGAAGAGCCGCTGAACAGCCTCACCCGCGCCAGCACCACGCTCGGCCTGCCGCCGTCGCATCCGACCCTGCCGTCGCTGCTGCGTGCCGCCGGCTGGCGCACCGCGCTGATCGGCAAGTGGCACATGGGCTATCCGCCTGCATTCAGCCCGCTGCGCTCGGGGTACGAGGAATTCTTCGGGCCGATGTCCGGCGGGGTCGACTACTTCACCCACCGCAGCGGCCCCGGTCATCACGATCTGTGGGCGGGCGAGGAAGAGGCTCCGCATGAGGGCTATCTGACCGATCTGCTGTCGCAGCGGGCCGTGGACTACATCCAGCGGATGGCTGCGGCTGCGCGCCGCGATACGCCGTTCTTTCTCAGCCTGCACTACACCGCGCCGCACTGGCCGTGGGAGTCCCGGACGGACCGCACGCTGTCCGAAGACGTGAAGAGCCATCTGTTCCACCTGCACGGCGGCAACGTCGAGACCTACCGCCGGATGATTCACCACATGGACGAAGGCATCGGCTGGGTCGTCGACGCGCTGCGCCGCGAGGGGCTGCTGGACGACACGCTGATCATCTTCACCAGCGACAACGGCGGCGAGCGCTTCTCCGACAACTGGCCGCTGGTCGGCGGCAAGATGGACCTGACCGAGGGCGGCATCCGCGTGCCCTGGATCGCCCACTGGCCGGCCGCGGTGCCCGCGGGCGCGGTCAGCGCCCAGCACTGCCTGACGATGGACTGGACCGCAACCGTGCTCGACCTGGCTGGGGTCGGCGCCGATCGCGACCATCCGCTGGACGGGGTCTCGCTCGCTAGCATCCTGCATGATCCGACCGCGACCTTCGCGCGACCGATGTACTGGCGCACGAACCACCGCGGCCAGCGCGCGCACCGCGCCGACGACTGGAAGTATCTGCGCGTCGACGGCTACGACTATCTGTTCGACCTGTCGCATGACGAGCGCGAGCGTGCGAATCTGGGTGGGCGTCAGCCGGAGCGTCTGGCGGCGATGCGTACCGCCTGGGAGCACTGGAACGCCACGATGCCGCCGATCCCGACCGACGCGCAGGTGAGCCTGGGCTACTCGGTCAAGGACATGCCGCAACGCTGAGCGTGCGGCGGTGCAGCGCGAAGCAAGACCGATGATCTCCACTCCGGGGCCGCTTCGTTTCGTCCTTTCCCGCAACCCACCGGCTCTGACCGGTGATCAGGAGCACACATGTCGCTGAAAGCCCGAATTCCCTATGGCGCCTACTGGAGCACGCCGTTCGCGCGCTGGCAGGGCAGCTTCGCGAACCTGCACAGCATCGAGTTCGCCGCGCACGTCGCGCGTGCCGAACTGGCCAAGCGTCGCATCGACCCCAAGGTGTTCGACTACGGCGCGCTGGGGATCTCGGTGCCGCAGCCCCATTGCTTCTACGGCCTGCCGTGGCTGACCGGATTGATCGGCGCCTCGCAGGTCGGCGGGCCGACGTTGATGCAGGCCTGCGCTACCGGCGTACGCACCCTGCTCGCAGCAGCGCAGGAGATCGAGCTCGGCATGGCCCAGACAGCGCTGGCGATCACCTGCGATCGCACTTCCAACGGCCCGCACCTGTACTACCCGAACCCGCGCGGCCCGGGCGGCACCGGTACCGCCGAGAACTGGATGCTGGACAACTTCGGCTGCGACCCGCTCGGCCGGCACGCGATGATCACCACCGCCGAGAACGTCGCCAAGAAGCACGGCCTGAGCACCGCCGCCCAGCACGAGCTGGTGCTGCGCCGCGAGGAGCAGTACCGGCAGGCACTCGCCGACGATGCGGCTTTTCTGAAGCGCTTCATGACGCTGCCCTTCGAGGTGCCGACACCGAACTTCCGCAAGACGGCAAACCTGCTCCAAGCCGATGAAGGCGTGTCGCAGTCGAGCGCCGAGGGGCTGGCCAAGCTGCGACCGGTGGTCGAGGGCGGCAGCGTTACGTACGGCGGGCAGACCCATCCGGCCGACGGCAACGCGGCCATCGTCCTGACCACCGCCGAACGGGCGCGTGAACTCGCCAGCGACCCGAAAATCGTCGTGCGACTTCAGGGGTTCGGGCTCGCGCGGGCGGCGCTCGCGTACATGCCCGAGGCGCCGGTACCTGCAGCCCAACGCGCGCTGGCGCAGGCCGGCCGCACGATCGACCAGATGGCGGCGATCAAGACGCACAACCCCTTTGCGGTGAACGACCTGTACTTCGCCAAGGCCACCGGCGTTGACGCGATGACAATGAACAACTACGGCTGCTCGTTGGTGTGGGGCCATCCCCAGGCGCCGATGGGCACGCGCGCGGTCATCGAGCTCATCGAGGAGCTGGCGCTGCGTGGCGGCGGCTGGGGTCTGTTCAGCGGCTGCGCTGCCGGCGATACCGCGATGGCCGTCGTGATCCAGGTTGGCGACGCGTAGCGCGCGCGGCCTCGTATCGGCTCGCATGCGAGTCCGCAGCTTGCGGAGCTCTGCGTACGCCCTGCCGGACATCCGGCCCGGGCGCAGCCAGCCGGGTTGTGCGTGCGAAGACGCGAGCAGGCTGCTCGCGGGTGCGAAACCCGCTTGGTTGATCGCGAGAATCGGCGGCGCTCGCGCCGCTCGTAACCGACCAAGCGGGGCCCCGAGTGATCAGCTGTAGCAGCTGACCGTTGTGCGGCTACTTTATCAGCTTCCACTCGCCGCCGACCACGTGCACCAGCACGCGCGCGCGCTCGTCCAAGCCGTTGTGGTTGCCCGGGCTCATGCTGTAGACGCCGTGGGTGCCGACTACGTTCTGCACGTTCTCGAGCGCGTCGCGCAGCGCGCTGCGGAACTCGGGCGTTCCGGGCTTGGCCTTGCCCAGAGCGGTCTTGGCTGCCGCGTCGAGCAGCAGCACGCCGTCGTAGGTGTAGCCGGCGAAGGCGTTGCGGCTGTCGGCGCCGAAGGTCTTCTCGTAGCGGGTGACGAAGTCCAGCGACACCGCCTTGGTCGGGAAGTCGGCCGGCAGCTCCTCGGCGACGATCAGCGCACCGGTGGGCGCGATCGCGCCTTCGGCCGCCTTCTTCGCGGTCTGGATGAACGCCAGGTTCACGGTGCCGTGGTTGTGGTAAATCGGCCCTTTGTAACCGCGCTCGATCAGCGCGATCTGTGGCGTCGCCGCCGGTGCGCCCGAGCCGCCGACCACGACCGCGTCGGGCGCGGCGGCGATGATCTTCAGCACCTGGCCGGCGACCGAGGTGTCGCCGCGGCCGAAGCGCTCGTTGGTGACGATCTTGAAGCCGTACTGCGGCGCGAGCGCGGTCATCGCGTTGTAGACCAGGTCGCCCCAGGTGTCGGAGAAGCCGATGTAGCCGACGGTCTTGACGCCGCGGCGCTTCATGTCCTGCGCGACCGCGCTCATCATCAGCTCGGTCGGCTGCGGCACGACGAAGGTCCAGTGCTGGCGCTCGGGCGGCAGCGACGGCATCGGCGTGAGCGCGATCAGCGGCGTCTTCGCCTCGCCGGCCACCTGCGCCATCGCGACCGCCGAAGGCACGCCGTTGGAGCCCATCATCGCGTCGACCTTGTCCTCGCTGACGAACTTGCGCGCGTTCTTCGCGGCGTTGTCGGGCTTGGACTCGTCGTC
>CAZKCJ010000015.1:0-18349 GCA_964550885.1 uncultured Rubrivivax sp.
GGTCCTTCACCGGATGGTTGGCGCCGTGGTGGCCGAACTTCATCTTGAAGGTCTTGGCGCCCGAGGCCAGCGCCAGGATCTGGTGGCCCAGGCAGATGCCGAAGATCGGCAGCCGGCGCTCCAGCAGCTCGGCGGTCGCGCGGATCGCGTAGGCGCAGGGCTGCGGGTCGCCGGGCCCGTTGGACAGGAAGATGCCGTCGGGCGCCAGCGCCAGCGCGGCGGCGGCCGGCGTGGTCGCCGGCACCACGGTCACCCGGCAGCCGCGGCTGGCCATCATCCGCAGGATGTTGCGCTTGACGCCGAAGTCGTAGGCGACCACGTGGTGGCGCGCGGCGGTCTGCTCGCCGAAGCCGCCGACCAGCCGCCACTCGGTCTGGGTCCATTCGTAGGGCTGCGGCGTGGTCACCTCGCGCGCCAGGTCCAGGCCGACCATCGACGGCGCGGCGCGCGCGCGCTCGACCGCCGCGGCGATCTCGGCCTCGCCGATCACCGCCCCCGGCGCGACCGCGGCGATGCAGCCGTTCTGCGCGCCGTGGGTGCGCAGCCGCCGGGTCAGGCGCCGGGTGTCGATGCCGGCGATCGCGACCGTGCCCTCGGCGCGCAGGTAGTCGCCCAGGTCGGCGCTGCGGCGAAAGCTCGACGCGCGCACCGGCAGGTCGCGGATCACCAGCCCGGCCGCCTGCACCCGCATCGACTCGGCATCCTCGAGGTTGACGCCGGTGTTGCCGATGTGCGGATAGGTCAGCGTGACGATCTGCCGGCAGTAGCTCGGGTCGGTGAGGATCTCCTGGTAGCCGGTCATCGAGGTGTTGAACACGACCTCGCCGACGGTGTGGCCGACCGCGCCGATCGAGTGGCCGACGAAGACGGTGCCGTCGGCCAGGGCGAGCACGGCGGTGGGCGGGGCGGACGGCAAGAGGCTCTCTCCGGTTCGGGACCGGCTCACCGCGGCGCCCGCGCTGCCGGCACCGGCGGTGCGGAATCAGGACGGATCGGGGGGTTCGGCGAGCCCCGCGCGGCTGCGCGGTCAGGTCGGCATTCTACCTGCGGGCCCCTCGCCGGCCCGCCGCAGCCGCGCTGCGCGCGCCCGGCACGCCGCGCCCAAGGCCGCACCGCGCCCGCGGCGCTGCGTGCCCGCCGCGGGTGGGGAACTACAATGGTGCATCCTCGTCCAAGGGTCACCTGCAGACCCGCCCTTTCTCGTGGAGAACGAACGCATGAATCCGAGCCTGCAAACCCCGTTCGGCCAAGGCACCCCGGTTGCCGTGGCCGCCGCGCGCAACCGTGTGCTGCGCAACACCTACTGGCTGCTGGCGCTGTCGATGGTGCCGACGGTGCTCGGCGCCTGGCTCGGCGTGGTCAGCGGCTTCGCCGCGTGGCTGACGCCCGGGATCGGGCTGATCGTGTTCCTGGTCGGCGCCTTCGGCTTCATCTACGCGATCGAGCGCAACAAGAACTCGGCCGCGGGCGTGCCGATCCTGCTGGCCTTCACCTTCTTCATGGGCCTGATGCTCGCGCGCCTGATCGGCGTGGTGCTGGGCATGGCCAACGGTGCCAGCCTGATCATGACCGCCTTCGCCGGCACCGGCGCGGTCTTCTTCGGCATGGCGGCGCTGTCCACGGTGATCAAGCGCGACCTGTCGGCGATGGGCAAGTGGCTGTTCATCGGCGCGGTGATGCTGCTGGTGGCGATGATCGCCAACTTCTTCATCCAGTCGGCGCCGCTGATGATCACGCTGATGGTGCTGTGCGTGGGCATCTTCTCGGCCTTCATCCTGCACGACCTGAAGCGCGTGCGCGACGGGCTGGAGACCAACTACATCACCGCGACGCTGGGCGTGTACATCAGCCTGTACAACGTGTTCCAGAGCCTGCTCGCGCTGCTCGGCATCTTCGGCGGGAACAGCGACTGACGCCGCGGCCGGCCGCAGCCGCCGAACGGGGCCTGCGGGCCCCGTTCGCATGCGTGCCGGCGGCGGCTCAGGCCGCGCGGTCGAAGACGGCGACGCTCTCGACGTGCGCGGTCTGCGCGAACATGTTGACGATGCCGGCGGCGCTGCAGCGGTAGCCCGCCTGGTGCACCAGCAGGCCGGCGTCGCGCGCCAGCGTCGCCGGGTTGCAGCTGACGTAGACGATCCGCCGCGGCGGCTGCCACCCGCTCGGCGGCGCCGCGTGCAGCTCGGCCAGCGCCTTGACCAACGCGAACGCGCCCTCGCGCGGCGGGTCGACCAGCCAGCGCTCGAACTCGCCTAAGGCCGCCAGCGCCGGCGCAGTCAGCGCGAACAGGTCGCCCGTCTGGAAGCGCGCGCGCGCCGCAAGCCCATTGCGCGCGGCGTTGGCGGCGGCGCGTTCGACCAGCGCCGGGTTGTTCTCGACCCCCAGCACCGCCGCCGCGCGGCGCGCCAGCGGCAGGCTGAAGTTGCCGAGCCCGCAGAACCAGTCGGCGACCCGGTCGCCGGGCTGTAGCTGTAGCAGCTGCAGCGCGTGGCCGACCAGCACCCGGTTGACGCCGCCGTTGACCTGGGTGAAGTCGGTCGGGCCGAAGGCCAGCGTCACGTCGTGCTCGGGCAGCGCGTACACCGGCTCGGCCGCGGCCGGGTCGAGCGGCAGCACGCGGTCGGGTCCCTGCGGCTGCAGCCACCAGTCGACCGCGTGCGCGCGGCCGAAGTCGAGCAGCCGCTGCCGGTCGGCCGCGCTCAGCGGCTCCAGGTGGCGCAGCACCAGCGCGAGCACCGCATCGCCGGCCGCGACCTCGATCTGCGGGACCCGGTCGCGCGCGTCCAGCGACCCGACCAGCGCGCGCAGCGGCAGCAGCAGCGCCTCGATCCGCGGGGCCAGCACCGGGCAGCAGCGCATGTCGGCGACGTAGCGCGACTTGCGCTCGTGGAAGCCCACCAGCACGACCCCCTTCTTCGCGACGTAGCGCACCGACAGCCGGGCGCGGTGCCGGTAGCCCCAGGCCGGGCCCTCGATCGGGCGCAGCAGCTGCGCCGCGCGCACCTTGCCCAGGTGCCACAGCTCGTCCTCGAGCCGGCGCTGCTTGATCGCCACCTGCGCGGCCGGATGCAGGTGCTGCAGCCGGCAGCCGCCGCAGGCGCCGGCGTGCAGCCCGAAGTGCGGGCAGCGCGGCCGCACGCGCTGCGCGCTCTCGCGCTGCAGCGCGCTCAGCGTGCCCTGCTCCCACCGGTCCTTGCGCCGGCCCACGCTGCAGCGCACCCGCTCGCCAGGCAGCGCGCCCTCGACGAAGACCACCTTGCCGTCGCTGCGGCGCGCGACGCCGCGCCCCTCGGCGTCGAGCGCGTCGACACCCAGCCATTCGTCCTCGCCCATCGCCGGCGATTATCCGGGCCGCAAGCGGCGCGGCCGCCCGGGGGCGGCCGCGCGGGCAAGAGCCGGGGCGACTACATCGCCGGCGGCTTCGCGTAGTCGCCGACCACCTGCCACTTGCCGTCGACGATCTGCGACAGGCGCGACGCATCGCTGCCCAGCCGCTTGGTCGCGCTGAAGCTCATCGGCGGGCTGCCGAAGATGTCGGTCGGGAAGCTGATCGACTCCATCGCCTTGATGAAGCTGTCGGTCGTCAGGTTCGTCCCGGCCTGCGCCGCCGCCTTCGCGAAGGTGTCCAGGATCGCGTAGCCGTAGACCGAGAACACGGTCGGGTCGTCGTTGAACTTGGTCTTGTACTTGTTGGCCCAGAAGCGCAGCGGCTGCGAGGCCTCGTCCAGGTACGGCACCTGCACCGTCATCGTCGCGTACAAGCCGTCCATCGCCTTGCCGCCCAGCTTGTGGATCAGCTCGGTGTAGGCCGCCTGCGAGCCGAAGAACACCGGGTTGAAGCCGGTCTTGCGCGCCGCCGCGATGGTGCCGATGGTCTCGCGGATGATCGTGCCCAGCACCACCAGGTCGCAGTCGGCGGCCTTCATCTTCGCCACCTGCGACGAGAAGTCGGTCGCGCCGCGCTTGTAGGTGGTCTTCTCGACCAGCTGCTGGTTGATCGTCTTCAGCCCGGCCTCGGCGCCGCGCAGCACCTCCAGGCCGAACTCGTCGTCCTGGTAGATCGCGCAGACCTTCTTCGCGTTCTTCTGCTGCACGAGCTTGGGCAGCCAGGTGCGCACCTGGTCGTAGTACGGCACCGTGAACGCGAACTTCAGCCGGTTCAGCGGCTCGTACATCTCGCGCGCCGCGGTCACCGGCATGAAGTTGACGATGTTCTTCTCGAACAACACCGGCATCGCCGCCACGTTCTGCGCGGTGCCGATGTGGCCGGCGACGATGAACACCTTGTCCTGGTTGACCAGCTTCTGCGCGGCCAGCACCGCGCGCTTCGGGTCGTAGCCGCTGTCCTCGGTGATCAGCTTGAGCTTGCGGCCGTGGATGCCGCCCTGCTCCTCGATCTCGTCGATGCGCAGCTGCATGCCCTGGCGCACCGCCTTGCCGAAGCCAGCCAGCGGCCCCGACAGGTCCTGGATCGTGCCGACCAGGATCTGGTCCTTGGTCACGCCCTGCTGCGCCTGCGCGCTGGCGCCGGCCGCCAGCAGCACGGCGGCGATGGCGGTGAACAGTGGTCTCATCTGCGGTCTCCTTTCGGGGGGGGGTGGGTCAACGATACAGGGCTTCGATCACGTCGGCGTACTTGCGCTCGACCAGCTTGCGCTTGAGCTTCATCGTCGGCGTCAGCTCCTCGTCCTCGGCGCTGAGCCGCCGCTCCAGCAGGTGGAATCGCTTGACCTGCTCGACCCGCGCGAGCCGCGCGTTCACGCGCTCGAGCTCGCGCTGGATCAGCGCCTGCACCGCGCGCGCCTGGGTCAGGCTGGCGAAGCTGCCGAAGGGCACGTCGTGGGCCTGCGCGTACTGCTCGACGTTGTCCTGGTCGATCATGATCAGCGCGACCAGGTACGGCCGCTGGTCGCCGATCACCACCGCGTCGGTGATGTAGGGCGAGAACTTCAGCTCGTTCTCGATCTCGCTCGGCGTGATGTTCTTGCCGCCGGCGGTGATGATGATGTCCTTCATCCGGTCGGTGATGTAGAAGTAGCCGTCGTCGTCGACCCGGCCGACGTCGCCGGTGTGCAGCCAGCCGTCGGCGTCGATCGCCTCGGCGGTCTGCTCGGGCCGCATCCAGTAGCCGAGGATCACGTTCGGGCCGCGCAGCAGGATCTCGTTCGTGCCCGGCGCGATGCGCATCTGCAGGCCGGGCGCGGGCCGGCCGATGCTGCCCGGGCGGATGCCGTGGCGCGGCGTGAACGCGCCGCCGCCGCAGGTCTCGGTCATCCCCCAGCCCTCGCGCAGCGCCACCCCCAGCGCCAGGTACCAGCGGATCAGGTCGGGCGCGATCGGCGCGGCGGCGGTCAGCGCGACCTCGACCCGGTCCATGCCGATCAGCCGCCGCAGGTTGTCCAGCACCAGCCGGCGCGCGAGCCAGTAGCGCAGGCGCAGCCCGAGCGACGGCGCGCGCTGCTGCAGCCGGCACTGCGCGACCGCGCGACCGACGCGCAGCGCCAGCGCGTAGGCCGCGCGCTGCAGCCGGTCGGCCTCGCTCAAGCCGATCGACACCTGCGAGTAGATCTTCTCCCACACCCGCGGCACCGCGAAGAACAGCTGCGGCCGCACCTCGCGCAGGTTCTCGAACACGGTCTCGGGGTTCTCGACGTAGTTGACCACCGAGCCGCGCTCGATCGGGATGAAGGCGCCGATCATCCGCTCGGCGATGTGGCACAGCGGCAAGAAGGCGATGCGCTCGCCGCCGCGGGGCACGCCCTCGAAGATCGTCGCCGACAGCGCCGACAGCACCGACACGATGTTGTCCTGGCTGATCATCGCGCCCTTGGGCTTGCCGGTGGTGCCCGAGGTGTAGACCAGCACCGCGACCTCGCCGCTGGCGCGCACGCCGCTGCGCGCGGCGAGCAGCTGCGGCTGCTGCGCGAGCGCCTCGCGGCCGAGCTCGCGCAGCCGATCGAGGCCCAGCACGCGCGGGTCGTCGAAGCCGTGCAGCCCGTCCAGGTCGAAGACGATCACGCGACGGATCGCGGGCAGCCGCGTGGCCACCTCGAGGTACTTGTCCAGCTGCTCGTCGTCCTCGACGAACAGGTACGCGCTGCCCGAGTCGGCGCACAGGTACTCGAGCTGCGCCGCGGCGTCGGTCGGGTAGATGCCGTTGCTGACGCCGGCGGCCGACTGGATCGCCAAGTCGCACCAGACCCACTCGCGCCGGGTGTTGGACAGCACCGACACCACCTCGCCCGGCTGCAGCCCCAGGTGGATCAGCCCGGCGCCGATCTCGTCGACGATGCGCGCGACCTCGTTCCAGCTGTGCGCGCGCCAGATGCCCAGCTCCTTCTGCCGCATCATTGTCTGGTCGCCGAGCTCGCCCACCCGCAGCCGGAACAGCTCCGGCACCGAGCGGTAGGGCAGGGTCTGGGCACGGTAGCCGAAGTCCTCGCCGGCGACGATGCGGTGCGGATCGGCGCTCATCGCCAGGTCTTGCGCCGTTTCCAGCGGCGCTCGCCGCGCACGCCGGCGGTCTTGGCGCCCAGGTAGAACTCGCGGATGTCGTCCTTCTCGCGCAGCACCGCGCAGCGGTCCTCCAGCACGATGCGGCCGGTCTCGAGCACGTAGCCGTGGTCGGCGACGTTCAGCGCCATGTTCGCGTTCTGCTCGACCAGCAGCATCGTCGTGCCGCGCTCGCGGTTGATGCGCACCACGATCTCGAAGATCTCGCGCGTGAGCTTGGGCGACAGGCCGAGGCTGGGCTCGTCGAGCAGGATCAGCTCGGGCGCGCTCATCAGCGCGCGCGCGATCGCGAGCATCTGCTGCTGGCCGCCCGACAGCAGGCCGGCCTGCTGCGCGGCGCGCTCGCGCAGGACGGGGAAGTAGCGGCAGGCCAGCTCCAGGTCGCGCGCGACCGCGTCGCGGTCGCTGCGGGTGTACGCGCCCATCAGCAGGTTGTCGCGCACCGACAGCAGCGGGAAGACCTCGCGCCCCTCGGGCACGTGGCTGACCCCCAGGCGCACGATCCGCGCCGGGTCGAGCGCGGTGATCGGCGCGCCGCGGTAGACGACGCTGCCGCGGCTGGGGTCGATGATGCCGGAGATCGTCTTCAGGATCGTGGTCTTGCCGGCGCCGTTGCTGCCGAGCACGGTGGCGATCTCGCCGCGCCGGACCTGCAGGCTGACGCCGCGGATCGCCTTGATCGGCCCGTAGGCGCTCTCGACGTTGGCCAGCGCCAGGATCACGCCGTCGTCGCGCGCAGCGGGGGCCGGCATCACGCGGCGCTCCGGCGCAGCGACGACAGGTCGTCGCTCGAGCCGAGGTAGGCCTCGATCACGCCCGGGTGCGCCTGCACCTCGGCCGGCGTGCCGGTGGTGAGCACCTCGCCCTGGTTCATCGCCAGCACCCGGTCGGAGACTTTCGACACCAGGCCCATGTCGTGCTCGACCATCAGCACGGTGATGCCCAGGTCGTCGCGGATGTCCTGGATCCACCAGGCCATGTCGTCGGTCTCCTCGACGTTCAGGCCCGACGAGGGTTCGTCCAGCAGCAGCAGCCGCGGCTGGCAGCACAGCGCGCGCGCGAGCTCCACCACCTTGCGCACGCCGTAGGGCAGCGACGCCACGCGTGCGTCGCGGTGGTGCTGCAGGTCGAGGAAGTCGATCACCCGCTCGGCCTGCTCGCGCGCGCGCCGCTCGGCGCGGCGCACGCCACCGGTGAACAGCAGGTCCTGCCACAGCCGGGTGCTGCGGTGGGTGTGGGTGCCGATCAGCAGGTTCTGCAGCACGGTCGCGAACTCGAACAGCTCGATGTTCTGGAAGGTGCGCGCGATCCCCAGCGACGCCACCGCGTGCGGCGCGCACGCGAGCAGGTCATGGCCGTCGAAGTGCAGGCTGCCGGCGCTGGGGCGGTGGATGCGGCTGATCAGGTTGAACACGGTGGTCTTGCCCGCGCCGTTCGGCCCGATCAGCGTGAACACCTCGCCCGCGCGCACCTCGAAGCCGACCTTGTTCACGGCGGTCAGGCCGCCGAAGCGCACCGACAGGTCGCGGGCACTGAGCAGCGGCGTCGTCACTGCCGTCGCTCCAGCGCGCGTCGTGCAACTCGCGCTGCACGCGTCGACAACGGATCGGCGATCGTTGTCTGACTCGCCGCCGCCTTTCGCAAGGTCCGCTGCTGCTTGCTGCGTTTCGGGGCCGCTGAGGCAAAGCCGACGAGGGGGCGGTCCCGCGCGCCACTCAACTGCTCCCGATACCGCGCTCGCAGGACCGCGACGTCATGCCGCAGCAGATCGAGTCCAGACCGACAAGCAGCAGGCCTCACTTGAGCCGCTCCGACTTCTGGAATGCCTTCTGCCGGCGGAACATGCCGGCCCGGTACAGCGGGAACAGCTGCAGGTAGGTGCGCACCTTCAGCCAGCGGCCGTACAGCCCCATCGGCTCGAACAGCACGAAACCCACCAGCACCGCGCCGTAGACCACCGTCTGCAGCCCCGGCGACTGGCCGATCGAGCCGGGCAGCCAGTCCTTGCCGATCGCGATCAGCTGCGGCATCGTGATCAGGAACAGCGCGCCGAAGAACACGCCGTGAACCGAACCCAGGCCGCCGACGACGATCATCAGCAGCAGGTCGATCGACTGGATGATGCCGAACTGGTCGGGCGACAGGAAGCGGATCTTGTGCGCGTACAGCGCACCGCCGATCCCGGCCAGCGCCGCCGACAGCGCGAAGGACACCGTCTTGTAGCGCGCCAGGTGGATGCCCATGCTCTGCGCCGACACCTCCGAGTCGCGGATCGCGACGAAGGCGCGCCCGGTCGGCGAGCGCAGCAGGTTCAGCAGCCCCAGCGTGCAGGCCACCGTGATCGCCAGGCACAGGTAGTACATCGCGCTCTGCGACTCCAGGCGCCAGCCCAGCAGCACCGGCACCTGCACCTGCATGCCGGCGTTGCCGCCGGTCACCGACTCCCAGCGCGCCAGCCCCTCCTCGACGATGAAGCCGAAGGCCAGCGTCGCGATGCCCAGGTAGATGCCCTTGACCCGCAGCGCCGGCAACCCGATGACCACGCCCACCGCCGCCGACAGCAGCGCCGCGCAGCCCAGCGCCAGCAGGAACGGCCAACCGGCGCCGACCAGCACCGCCTGCGTGTACGCGCCCACGCCCAGGAACGCGGCGTGGCCGATCGAGAACTGCCCGGTGAAGCCGGCCAGCAGCATCAACCCGAGGCCGACCACTGCGTAGATCAGCACGAACACCAGCTGCGCGAGCAGGTACTCCGACAGCAGCGCCGGTGCGGCCAGCAGCACGAGCCCGAGCAGCGCGTACCAGAACGCCTGGCCGCCGTGCTTGACCAGGCGGATGTCCTGGTCGTAGTCGGTCTTGAGGACGAAGCGCATCGCTACCGGCCCGGCGGCGCAACGCGCGCCAAGCTGCGGTCGGCGCGCGGACGCGGCGGCCGGCCGCGCGCTGCGCGCGGCGCTGCGGATCGAGCTTGCGGCGCGCGCATCAGACCTTCTTGTGCAGCCGCTCGCCGAACAGGCCGCTCGGGCGGATCATCAGCATCAGCAGCACCATCAGGTACGGCGCGATGTCCTTGAAGCCCTCGGGCAGGTAGAAGCCCGCCAGGCTCTCGACCACGCCGATCAGCACGCCGCCGACGATCGCGCCGGGCAGGCTGCTGAAGCCGCCGACCACCGCCGCCGGAAAGGCCTTCAGCCCGATATAGCCCATGTTCGCGTGCACGAAGGTGATCGGCGCAAGCAGCAGCCCGGCAATCGCCGCGACCGCCGCGGCCAGCGCCCACACCAGGCCGTTCAGCCGCTGCACCGGGATCCCCATGTAGTACGCGGCCAGCTGGTTCTGCGAGGTCGCCTGCATCGCGATGCCGACGCGGGTGAAGCGAAACATCGCCGCCAGCAGCGCGCACAGCAGCGCGGTCACCGCGATCACCGCCAGGTGCTCGTAGGCCAGCACCACGCCCTCGACCTGCACCGTCAGGTCCTTGTAGGGCACCGGCAGCGCGCTGGTCTCGGTGCCGATCGTCGGTACCATCGTGATCAGGCCGCGCACGATGTAGGCCAGCCCGATCGTCAGCATCACGATCGAGAACGCCGGCTGGCCGAGCACCGGCCGGATCACCGCCCGCTCGGCGAAGGCGCCGAAGCCGGCCATCAGCCCGATCACGCTGGGCACCGTCAGCCAGTAGGGCAGGCCCAGCCAGGTCATCAGCATCAGCCCGACGAAGGCGCCGAGCATCATCAGCTCGCCCTGCGCGAAGCTGACCGTCTCGGTGCCCTTGTAGATCAGCACCAGGCCGAGCGCGATCAGGCCGTAGATGCAGCCCTGCGCAACCCCGCTGACCAGCAGTTGAACGTTTTGCAAGCGGGCGGCTCCCGCCGGAACGACGCGCGATCCTAGCTGCCGCCCGGCGCCCGCGAAGTCGAGGAAAACGCTAGGCGCCGCGCGCGTCGCAGCGCGTCAGCGCGGCGGCAGGTACTGGGTCGGATCGACCGGCTTGCCGTGGCGCCGGATCTCGAAGTGCAGCTGCACGCGGTCGGCGTCGGTCGCGCCCATCTCGGCGATCTTCTGGCCGCGCCGCACCGCCTGGTCCTCCTTGACCAGCAGCACGCGGTTGTGCGCGTAGGCGCTGATGAAGGCGTCGTTGTGCTTGATGATCACCAGGTTGCCGTAGCCGCGCAGCGACGAGCCGGCGTAGACCACGCGGCCGTCGGCGGCCGCCAGCACCGGGTCGCCCGCCTGCCCGCCGATTGCCAGCCCCTTCGAGCGGGTGCCGTCGAACGCGGTCAGCACCGGCCCGGATGCCGGCCAGGCCCAGACCACGTCGCTCTCGGTTGCCACCGCACTCGCGGCGGCGGCCGGCGGCCCGGCTGCGGCCGCCGGAGGTGACGGTGACGGTGACGCTGGCGGCGCCGAGGCCGGCGGCGGCACCGCTGCGGCACCCGTCGATGCGGCCGCGCGCGGCGGCAGCGGTCTGCTGTCGACCGCGGGGCCCGGCAGCGCGGTGGCGACCGCCGGCGGCGCCACCCGCAGCACCTGGCCGACCTCGATCACGTTGGGGTTCGCGAGCCCGCTCCAGCGGGCGATGTCGCGCCAGCTCTGGCCGTGCTCGAGCGCGATCCGGTGCAGCGTGTCGCCCGGCTTGACCGTGTAGTAGCCCGGTTGCCCCGCGTACTCGGCCAGTGGCAGCGGCGGTGCCGTCGGTGCGCTCGCCGCGGGCGCCGGTGCGGCGGCCACCGGCGGGGCGCCGGCGCTGCGGTCTTCCACCGGTGCCGGCCGGCGCGGCGTCGAACACGCGGCCAGCGCCATCACGATCCCTGCGATCAGCGCCCAGGCGCCAACGCGACGCCCGCTGATGGTTGCTCGCAACTTCCCCCCTGCCCTTGTACTAGTGCAGTGTTCCACTCTGTGCAGCACTTAAGAAAACCGATGGATTTGTCGTCCTGGCTAGGCGCAAACCGCAGCGATGCCCAGTGGCATCGCGAGGATTTGCAACGACGCCAGGGCGGCAAAGGCGCGGTTTTATGTGCTGCATAGCGTGGAACACTGCACTAGGTGCTGCAGCCGAAGCCTGATGCTTCAGCCGACGCCGGATTCTAGAGGGACGAATCGCACCGACTCGCGCAGCGTGCGCAGCAGCTCGTCACCGCGGCGGTCGACCACCAGCAGCACCTGCGTGCCGCCGGCGCCCGCCACCGGCGCGACCAGCCGGCCGCCGTCGGCGAGCTGCGCGAGCCAGGCCGGCGGCAGCGCGTCGCCGCCGGCGGCGGCGACGATGCTGTCGTACGGTGCGTTCGGCGCGTGCCCGAGGCGGCCGTCGCCCCAGATCAGGCGCACGCCGGCTACCTGCAGCGCGTCGAGCTGCGCGCGCGCCTTCAGGTGCAGCGCCTGCAGCCGCTCGATCGACACCACGCGGCTGCCCAGCAGCGCGAGCAGCGCAGTCTGGTAGCCGCAGCCGGTGCCGATCTCCAGCACCCGCCCGAGCCGCCCGGTGGCGCGCGCGCTCGCCCCGTCGTGCAGCAGGCTGAGCATGCGCGCGACCACCGACGGCTTCGAGATCGTCTGCTGCAGACCGATCGGCAGGCTGGTGTCCTCGTAGGCCTGCGGCGCGAGCGCGCTGTCGACGAAGCAGTGCCGCGGCACCGCGAGCAGCGCGCGGCAGACCGCGTCGTGCGCGCCGAACTCGCGTCGCAGCCGCTCGACCAGCGCGCTGCGCACCGCGTCCGAATCGAGCCCGAAGCCGCTCGGCCGATGCTGGCGGCGGGCGTCGCGCGCCGCCTGGTCCAGCGGCCGCTGCGGCCGCAGCGTCGCGTCGCGCGCCGAAGTCGGCGTCGGCTCGCGCCCCAGCCCGGCCGGGAAGCGCGGCGGCGGCTTCGCGGCCATCACCCGCGCTGCCCGTTGCCGATCACCGCCCGCCGCGCACGGCAGGCGGCCGGCCCGATCCGGCGCCGGGCCGCCCCAAGCCGGATCGTCCCCCTCGGGGGGCGGGTCGGGCAACGCCCGGCCCAGGGGGCACCATCGACCCGGCGCCGGGCCGCCCCAAGCCGGATCGTCCCCCTCGGGGGGCGGGTCGGGCAACGCCCGGCCCAGGGGGCAGCATCGCTTCGGCGCCGGGCCGCCCCAAGCCCGATCGTCCCTGTCGAGGGACGCGCCGGCCGGCGCACGACCGCGGCCGCAGTCAGGTCAGCACCCCCCAGTGCGCGAGCGCCGGGTGGTCGGTCAGATCCACCTGCAGCGGCGTGATCGACACCTGGCCGTTGGCGATCGCGTGGAAGTCGGTGCCGTCGACTGCGTCGCGGGCGTCGCCGGCCGGACCGATCCAGTAGATCGGCTCGCCGCGCGGGCTGCGCTGCCGCACCACCGGCTGGCTCGCATGCCGCCGCCCGAGCCGGGTGATCCGCCACGGCAGCCGCGCGGTGTCGGGCCGGTTCGGCAGGTTCACGTTCAGCAGCCACGGCCCGGTGGGCGCGTCGGCGGCCAGCACCCGCTCGATGATCGAGCGCGCGGTCGCCGCGGCGGCGTCGAGGTCCTTCCAGCCCTTGTCGACCAGCGAGAAGGCGATCGCGCGGATGCCGAACAGGTAGCCCTCCATCGCCGCCGCGACCGTGCCCGAGTACAGGGTGTCGTCGCCCATGTTCGCGCCGTTGTTGATGCCCGACACCACCAGGTCGGGCCGGTGCGCGAGCAGCCCGGTCAGCGCGACGTGCACGCAGTCCGACGGCGTGCCGTTGACCACGTGAAAGCCCTGCACCGCGTCGCCGCGCGCCTCGAACACGGTCAGCGGTCGGTTCAGCGTCAGCGCGTTCGAGGTCGCGCTGGCGTTCTGCTCGGGGGCGACCACGTCGATCGCGCCGAGCCCGCGACAGGCGTCGACCAGCGCCGCGATCCCGGGCGCGAGATAACCGTCGTCGTTGGCAACCAGGATGCGCATCGGCCGATTGTAGGCAGCCGCCTGCACCGCTCCGGCACCCACGACGGTTGCAGCACGGCAGCGGCCACTGCACTAGCATCGCCCCTGCAGCAACCGGGGCATTACGTTGACGGTCAAGGTCCTCATCGTCGAAGACAACCCGGTCGCCCGCGCCTTCCTGTGCCGGGTGGTCCGCGAGAGCTTCAGCGACACCATCCTGATCACCGAGGCGAGCGACCTCGAGGGTGCGCGCCGCGATCTCGCCGCTGCGCCCGCCGCCGGGCGCGAGCCCTTCAAGCTGCTGCTGATCGACCTGGAGCTGCCCGACGGCAGCGGCATGGAGCTGCTGGCCGAACTCGCGCAGTACCCGGGGCTGAAGGTCGTCACCACGCTGTACTCCGACGACGACCACCTGTTCCCGGCGCTGCAGTGCGGCGCCGACGGCTACCTGCTGAAGGAGGACCGCTTCGAGGTGCTGGTCGAGGAGCTGCAGAAGATCGTGCGCGGCCAGCCGCCGCTGTCGCCGGCGATCGCGCGGCGGCTGCTCGGCCACTTCCGCACGCCGGGTGCGGCCGACGGCGGCGAGCGCGACACCAGCTGGGCAACGAGCAGCGCCGCACCCACCAGCGGCCCGGTGCCGCTGGCGACGCAGGTGGACGCGGAGCACCTGACGCCGCGCGAGAACGAGGTGCTGACCTACCTGAGCAAGGGCTTCACGATCCGCGAGATCTCGTCGCTGATGGGCATCCGCTGGTTCACCGTCAACGACCACATCAAGTCGATCTACAAGAAGCTCAACGTGTCCAGCCGCGCCGAGGCGGCGGTGTTCGCGAGCAAGCGGGGCCTGGTGTGATGCCGCTGCGCTGGGCCGTGCGGCCGGATCGGCGGCACCACCGCTCGGGCGGGGCCCCGCCGCGGGCACCCGGCCAACGGGCGGCTCGCACCCGCCCGCGCTGAGCCCGGCGCACCGACGCCGCATCCCCGATGAAGCCGATCGCCGCCCCGATTCCCGCCGCGCGCAGCCACGCTCGCGGGGCCGGGCCGGCAACGCGGCGGCGCCGGTGGGCGTGGGCCTGGCTGGCGGTCGCGCTGGGCGCGCTGCTGGTGGCGGCGGTGGCCGGGATGCTGGCGTCGACCACCGCGCTCGACGCACGCTGGCGCAGCGCACCGCAGGGCGGCCTGGAGCTGGTCGGCAGCCGGCTCGCGCCGCTGGCGCCGCTGGTCGGGCGTTCGCTGCAGTCGATCACCGCCGGCGACGGCAGCCGGATCGACGCGAGCCTGCTTGCGGTGCCGCGCGCACCGCGCTGGACGGTCGACGATGGCCGCCGCGCGGCGCAGCGCGGCGCGCAGCTCGGGCTCGCCCGCGCGCTCGCCGCCGGCCCGGTCACGCTGCAGTTCGACGACGGCCGCAGCCTGCAGCTCGAGCCGCGGCCGCGCGGGCTGCTCGGCGTCGGTGCGCTGTTCTGGCTGATGGCGCTCGCGGCGCTGGCGCTGGCCGGCGTCGGCGGCAGCGTCCACGCGCGTCAGCCGGATGCCGGCGGCGCGCTGTACCTGGCGATCACGCTGGTGCTGGCCGCCGAGCTGCTGCTGATCGGCGCCGAGTCGATGCCCGGGCTCGGGCTGGCGGCCGGCGTGGCCGCGCATGCGGGCAACGGCCACGCGCTGCTCGACCTGGCCTTCGTCGCGCTGGTGGTGCAGCGGCTGACGCTGCCGCCGCTGCGCGCGCCGGCGCCGCGCCGGGTTGCAGCGGCGGTGTGGATGCTGGTCACGCTGGTCGGGCTGGCGCTGCTCGGCGGGCGGCTGCCGCAGGCCTGGTGGTGGCTGCAGGCGACGATGCTCGCCGCCGCCGGCGCGGCGCTGTGGCTGTGCAGCCGGTCGTACCGCGTCGAGCCGAACCCCTTCGTGCTGGTCGCGCGCCGCTTCACGCTGGTCGGCGCCGGCACCCTCGCGCTGCTGACGCTGGCGGTGGCCAGCGCCGCCGGCCACGGCGCGTGGGCGCAGGGCATCGCCGCGGTCGGGCCGATCCTGTGGTCGCTGTTCCTCGCCGGGCTGCTGCTGCTGCTGCCGCTGGTCTCCCGCGGCGGCACGCTGGTGCGCGAGCTCGCGCTGTTCACCGGCCTGGGCACGGTCGTGCTGTGCCTGCACCTGCTGTTCGTCGCCGGGCTCGGGCTGGAGCCCTACGCGTCGCTGGCGCTGGCGGCGACGCTGACCCTGCTGCTGTACGCGCTGACCCACCGCTGGCTGCTCGACCCGACCGCCGAGCCGCGCGCGCCGGGCGCGGCGCGGCGCTTCGAGCAGCTGTACCGGGGCATGCGCGCGATCGAGGAGCAGCCGCAGCAGTGGCCGACGCTGCTGCCGGCGCTGCTGCGCGAGCTGTACGAGCCGCTGGAGCTGCGCGCCGTGCCCGAGCCGGCCACCCGCACGCGCGTGCTCGACGCCGGCGCGGCGCTGCTGGTCGCGGCGCCGCAGGCCGACGGCGCGGCGCGGTGGGCCTGGCGGCTGCGCTTCGCCGGCCGCGGCCGGCGCATCTTCAGCGTCGGCGACGCGCGCCTGGCCGACGCGGTGATCGAGCAGGTGCGGCGTGCGCTCGCGCAGGAGCACGCGGTCGAGCGCGGCCGCCTCGACGAGCGCGCGCGGATCGCGCAGGACCTGCACGACGACATCGGCGCGCGGCTGCTGACGCTGATCTACCGCGCCCCCAGCGCCGAGCTCGAGGACTACCTGCGCCACACGCTGAAGAACCTGAAGACGCTGACCCGCGGCCTGGCGGCCGCCGACTACCGGCTGTCGGACGCGGCGGCCGAGTGGAAGAGCGACGTCGCGCAGCGCCTGGCGCTCGCGCGGATCGGGCTCGACTGGTCGATGCGCCTGGACCGCGACCCGCTGCTGCGCGCGCCGCAGTGGTCGGCGCTGACGCGCGTGCTGCGCGAGCTGGTCAGCAACGTGATCCAGCACTCGGCCGCGACCCAGCTGTGGATCAACCTGACGGTCGAAGGCGGGCTGCTGCGGCTGGTGGTCGCCGACGACGGCATCGGCCGCAACCCGCAGGGCTGGGCGCAGGGCCTGGGCCTGGGCGGGGTGCGCAAGCGCATCCGCCAGCTCGGCGGCGAGGTCTACTGGGGCGAGAACGGCAGCGCCGGCATCGCCTGCACGGTGGTCGTGCCCGACCTGCAGGCGCCGGCAACCTGAGCAGCTCGTGCGCGGCTCGCCGCGGCGCACTCACCGGGCGGCGCGCGGCGCGCCGCGCGTCAGCCGGTGAAGCGTCGGCCCTGCGCGGCCACCTCGCGCAGCAGCGGCGCGATCGTGAAGCCTTCGCCCAGCCGCGGCGCGTGCCGCTCCAGCGCCGCGACCACCTCGGCCGCACCGACGGTGTCGGCGTAGAACATCGGGCCGCCGCGGTAGGCCGGCCAGCCGTAGCCGTTGATCCAGACCACGTCGATGTCGCTGGCGCGCTGCGCGATGCCCTCGGCGAGGATCTTCGCGCCCTCGTTGATCATCGGGTAGACCAGCCGCTCCAGGATCTCGCGGTCGTCGATCGCGCGCCGCTCGATGCCCTTCTCGGCGGCGAAGTCCAGGATCAGCTTGTCGACCAGCGCCGAGCGGCTGCGGTTGCGCTTGGCGTCGTAGTCGTAGTAGCCGGCGCCGGTCTTCTGGCCGCGCCGGTCGAGCTCGCACAGCCGCTCGCGCACGGTCGCGCCGGTGGACTTCTCCTTCGACCAGCCCAGGTCCAGCCCGGCGAGGTCGCTCATCTGGAACGGCCCCATCGGCCAGCCGAAGTCGTAGGCGACGCGGTCCACGTCCCACGGCAGCGCGCCCTCGAGGATCAGCGCGTCGCCCTGGATGCGCCGCTGCGCGAGCATGCGGTTGCCGATGAAGCCGTGGCACACGCCGGAGACCACCGGCACCTTGCCGATCGTCTTGCCCAGCGTCATCGCGGTGACCAGCACCTCGGGCGCGGTCTTCGCGCCGCGCACCACTTCCAGCAGCTTCATCACGTTGGCCGGGCTGAAGAAGTGCAGCCCGACCACGTCCTGCGGCCGGCCGGTCGCGGCGGCGATCTGGTTCACGTCGAGGTAGCTGGTGTTGGTCGCGAGGATCGCGCCGGGGCGCAGGATCGCGTCGAGCTTGCGGAACAGCTCGGTCTTGACCGCCATGTCCTCGTACACCGCCTCGATCACCAGGTCGCAGTCGGCGAGCCGCTCCAGCTCCAGGCCGGGCGCGAGCAGCGCCATGCGCGCGGCCACGTCGGCCGCGCTGATCCGGCCCCGGGCCGCGCTGTTGTCGTAGTTGCGCCGGATCGTCGCGGTGCCGCGCTCCAGCGCCGCGGCCGCGGTCTCGACGATCGTGACCGGGATGCCGCGGTTCAGGAAGTTCATCGCGATCCCGCCGCCCATCGTGCCGGCGCCGACGATGCCGACCCGCTTCACCGGCCGCGCGGCGGTACCCGGCGGCAGGCCGTCGACCTTGGCCGCCGCGCGCTCGCCGAAGAACACGTAGCGCTGCGCGCGGCTCTGTACGCCGGCGACCAGCTGCTGGAACAACCGCCGCTCGGTCGCCAGCCCCTCGTCGAAGGGCTGGCTGGCCGCCGCCTCGACGCACTGGATGATCGCCTCGGGCGCGTCGAAGCCGCGGAAGGCCTTGGCGTTCTTGGCGCGGAAGTCGGCGAACAGCTCGGGCGTGCCGCCGGCCACCGGCCGCTCGCTGACGCGCTGCAGCGGCCGCTTGTCGGCCAGCACGCGCCTGGCAAAGGCGACGCCTGCCGCGCGCAGGTCGGCGCCTTCGGGCACCAGTTCGTCGACCAGGCCTGCCGCCAGCGCCGCCTTGCCACCCACCGGCGCGCCGCCGGTGATCATCTCCAGCGCCTTGGCCGCACCGACGATGCGCGGCAGCCGCTGCGTGCCGCCGGCACCGGGCACCAGCCCGAGCTTGACCTCG
>CAZKCJ010000016.1:0-18125 GCA_964550885.1 uncultured Rubrivivax sp.
GTCGCGGTGCTGCCCGCCGGGCGCAGCGGCGCGCCGGCCTTCACTCAGGCGCAGATCGAGGCGGCGCTGCGCCGCTCGCTGCAGGAGCAGCCGCTGCCGTCGGTGTACGCGCAGGCCTACGAGCGCGTGGCCGGGGCGGTGGTGCGCGTGGTCGGGCTGATGGATCACGACGACGACGGCAGCGAGCACGCCGAGCGCCGCGCGCTCGAGCGCAGCCTGGGCAGCGGCGTGGTGATCAAGGACGACGGCACGATCCTGACCAACCTGCACGTGGTCCACGGCGCCAAGCGGCTGCTCGTGACCTTCGCGCAGGGCCGGCAGTCGGAGGCGGTGCTGGTGGGCCTGCAGCCGGAGAACGACCTGGCGGTGATCAAGGCGCTCGATCCGCCCGACGAGCTCGAGCCGGCGACGCTGCGCTCCACCGGCGACCTGAAGCCCGGCGATCAGGTGCTCGCGGTCGGCCACCCGTTCGGCATCGGCCCGTCGGTCAGCGCCGGCGTGGTCTCGGGCCTGCAGCGCGAGTTCCGCGCCGCCGACGGCGAGCGCGCGCTGAGCAACCTGATCCAGTTCGACGCGGCCGCCAACCCGGGCAACTCGGGCGGGCCGCTGGTCACCACCGACGGCTACGTGGTCGGCATCGTCACCGCGATCCTCAACCCGAACGAGCAGCGCACCTTCGTCGGCATCGGCTTCGCGGTGCCGATCGAGAATGCCGCCGCCGCTGCCGGCTCCGTCCCCTTTTGAGAGTCCGTGACGCACCCCGCCACCGACTCCGAGGCCTGCCCATGACTTCAACCGACGATGCCCAGACCGCCACGCTGATGGAGCGCATGCTCTACGAAGTCAAGCGCGTGGTCGTCGGGCAGGACCGCTTCCTCGAGCGCGTGCTGGTCGCGCTGCTCGCGCAGGGCCACCTGCTGGTCGAGGGCGTGCCCGGGCTGGCGAAGACGCTGACCGTGAAGACGCTGGCGCGCACGATGCGCGGCAGCTTCCGCCGGATCCAGTTCACGCCCGACCTGGTGCCGGCCGACCTGATCGGCACGCGCATCTACAACCAGAAGACCGGCGAGTTCGGCACCTCGCTCGGGCCGGTGTTCGCCAACCTGCTGCTGGCCGACGAGATCAACCGCGCGCCGGCCAAGGTGCAGAGCGCGCTGCTCGAGGTGATGCAGGAGCGGCAGGTGACGATCGCCGGCGAGGCCCACCGCGTGCCCGAGCCCTTCGTGGTGATGGCCACCCAGAACCCGATCGAGACCGAAGGCACCTACCCGCTGCCCGAGGCGCAGGTCGACCGCTTCCTGATGAAGGTGCTGGTCGACTACCCGAACGAGGAGGAGGAGTTCGTGATCGCCCAGCGCGTGACCGGCTCCGCGGCCGAGGTGCAGGCGGTGTGCGACACCCACGCGCTGCGCGCGCTGCAGCAGCAGTGCCGCGAGGTCTTCGTCGACTCGGCGCTGGTGCAGTACGCGGTCAAGCTGGTCAGCGCCAGCCGCCGACCCGAGCGCTGCGGGCTGCCCGAGCTGGCGAAGTACCTCACCTTCGGCGCCAGCCCGCGCGCGACCATCGGCCTGGTCGAAGGCGCGAGGGCGCTGGCGCTGCTGCGCGGGCGCCGCTACGCGCTGCCCGAGGACATGGTCGACCTGGTGCCCGACGTGCTGCGCCACCGGCTGGTGCTGTCGTACGAGGCGCTGGCCGACGACCTGACGCCCGAGGCGATCGTGCAGCGGCTGATGCAGGCGGTGCCGGTGCCCGACAAGCCGATGGCGCATGCCGATGAACGCGCAAACCTCGCCTGAGGGCTCGGCCGTCGCGCCGGGCGCCGAGGAGCGGCTGCTGCGCCGGCTCGAGTGGACGGTGCTGCGCCGGCTCGACGGCCTGCTGCAGGGCGACTGGCGCACGCTGCTGCGCGGTGCCGGCATCGATCTGGCCGACCTGCGCGAGTACCAGCTGTACGACGACGTGCGCCACATCGACTGGAACGTGACCGCGCGGCTGCAATCGCCACACGTGCGCCAGTACACCGAGGACCGCGAGCTGGCCGCGTGGTTCCTGCTCGACCTGTCGGGCAGCATCGACTTCGGCTCGGCCGACACCACCAAGCTCGCGGTCTCCGCCGGCTTCGTCGCGCTGCTCGCGCGCGTGCTCACCCGCGGCGGCAACCGCGTCGGCGCGATCGGCTACGGCACCCGCGTGGACGCGGTGCTGCCGCCGCGCGCATCGCGGCTGCAGGTGCTGAACCTGCTGCGGCTGATGCGCGCGCGGCCACGCAGCGAGGCTCGCGGCAGCGGCACCGCGCTGGACGAGCTGCTGCACGCCGCCGCCGGCACCATCCGGCGCCGCTCGCTGGTGCTGGTGGTGTCCGACTTCATCAGCCGGCCCGGCTGGGAGCAGGCGCTGGCGCGGCTGGCGCTGAAGCACGAGGTGGTGGCGGTGCGGCTGTACGACCCGCTGGAGATGGCGCTGCCCGAGCTGGGCCTGGTCACGGTCGAGGACGCCGAGACCGGCGAGCAGCTGTTCGTCGACACCGCCGACCCCGCCTTTCGCGCGCGCTACGCGGCCGAGGCGCAGGCGCGCGAGGCGGCGCTGCGCGCGGCGCTGGTGCGCGCCGGCGTCGACACGCTGGAGCTGGCGACCGACGACGAGCTGCTCGAGTCGATGCTGCGCTTCGCCGCGATGCGGCGCCAGCGCGCGCGGCTGAAGGTGTCCGGCCGCTGGCCCTCGCACCTGCGCGCCGGCGGCGCGGCGACGGAGTTGCGGGCATGAGCCCGCGCGGCCGCCCGAAGGGCTCATACCGGAGGGCTCAGCCCGAAGGTGCTCCAGTGAGCGGGCAGCGCTGCCGGTTCGCGCTGCATGCGGCGCGCAGCGCGGCGGCCCGCGCCGCGCTGCGCGCCGGTTCGCACCGCGGCCGCCCGGCGCCGATGCCGCCGCTGGCCGCACGGAGCGTGAGATGAGCTTCCTGTGGCCGGAGCTGCTGTGGTCGCTGCTGCTGCTGCCGCTGCTGGTGCTGCTGTACCTGTGGCTGCTGCAGCGGCGCCGGCGCAACCCGGTGCGGCTGGCGAGCATCGCGGTGGCCAAGGCCGCGCTCGGCAAGGGGCCCGGCTGGCGCCGCCACCTGCCACCGGCGCTGCTGCTGCTGGCGATCGGCTGCGGGCTGGTCGCGATCGCGCGGCCGCTCGCGGTGATCACGCTGCCGCTGCAGCAGCGCACGATCATCCTGGCGATGGATGTGTCGGGCAGCATGCGCGCGGCCGACGTGCTGCCGACCCGGCTGATCGCCGCGCAGGAGGCGGCCAAGGCCTTCGTCCACAGCCTGCCGCGCACGGTGCGGGTGGGCGTGGTCGCGTTCGCCGGCACCGCCGCGCTCGTGCAGGCGCCGACCACCAGCCGCGAGGACGTGGTCGCGGCGATCGACCGCTTCCAGCTGCAGCGCGCCACCGCCACCGGCAGCGGCATCATCGTGTCGCTGGCCACGCTGTTCCCCGACGACGGCATCGAGGTCGAGCAGGCCACCGGCCAGCGCCGCATGCCGGCGCCGTTGGACCCGGCGCGCGCGAAGGAGGCCGAGCGCAAGGCCAACTTCAAGCCGGTGCCCGCGGGCTCGTACACCTCGGCGGCGATCATCATGCTGACCGACGGCCAGCGCACCACCGGCCCCGACCCGATCGAGGCCGCGCAGATGGCCGCCGACCGCGGCGTGCGCGTCTACACCGTGGGCATCGGCACGGTGCAGGGCGACACCATCGGCTTCGAGGGCTGGAGCATGCGCGTGCGCCTGGACGAGGCGACGCTGAAGAACATTGCGGTGCTGACCCAGGCCGAGTACTTCTACGCCGGCACCGCCGAGGACCTGATGAAGGTCTACGAGTCGCTGAGCTCGAAGCTGGTGGTCGAGCGCAAGGAGACCGAGATCACCGCGCTGTTCGCCGCCGCCGGCGCGCTGCTCGCGCTGCTGGGCGCGGGCCTGTCGGTGTGGTGGTTCGGGCGGGTGGCCTGAGCGACCCGGCTCTTCGCCAAGCGTCAGCGGCGCCGCGCGGTGGCGGCGGCGCGCGCGCGGCGACGCCACCCGCCCGGCCCCGAAGCCGCAACCCTTGCCGCCTCGGCGCCGCCCGCACGAGCGCCTGACGACAGGTCCGAAAACGGCGAGTCGCGGTCGCGCCGCGGCGTAGCATGCCGCGCATGGTCCTCGATGCCGACGCCGCCTACCTCGCGGTGAAGGCGCGCGACGCGCGCTTCGACGGCCGGCTCTTCGTCGGCGTCACCAGCACCGGCGTGTACTGCCGACCGGTGTGCCGCGTACGCACGCCGCGGCGCGAGCACTGCCGTTTCTTCGCCACGCGCGCGCAGGCCGAGGCGGCGGCGTTCCGGCCCTGCCTGAAGTGCCGGCCGGAGATCGCGCCGGGGCTGTCGGCGATGGACTCGTCGCAGCAGCTGGCCGACGCCGCCGCGCGCCGCATCGAGCACGCGGTGCACGCCGGCGAGCCGTTCGCGCTGCCCGCGCTGGCCGCGCGCCTGGGCGTGACCGACCGCCACCTGCGGCGCATCTTCCAGGCGGCGCACGGCGTGTCGCCGCAGGCCTACCGCGACACCCAACGCCTGCTGCTGGCCAAGCAGCTGCTGACCGACACCGCGCTGCCGGTGACGCAGGTCGCGCTGGCCAGCGGCTTCGCCAGCCTGCGCCGCTTCAACGCCGCGTTCGCCGGACACTACCGGCTCGCGCCGAGCAGCCTGCGCAGCGCGCGCACGGCGGCGCGCCGGCCGCCGCCCCGGCTGCGCCTGGCCTACCGGCCGCCGTACGACCACGCGGCGCTGCTGGCCTTCTTCGCCACCCGGCAGATCGAAGGCGTCGAGGCCGTCGACGGGCTCGAGCTGCGGCGCACGCTCGCCTGGCCGCACGCGGGCCGGCGGCTGCACGGCTGGATCGCCTGCCGCTTCGTGCCCGAGCGCAACGAGCTGCAGGTGCAGGCCGCGCCCGCGCTCGCGCCGGTGCTGGGTGCGGTGCTGCAGGCGGTGCGCCACGCGCTCGACCTGGACGCCGATCCGGCGCGCATCGACCCGGTGCTCGCCAGCGTGCCGGGCGCGCCGCGCGCCGGCACGCGGCTGCCGGGTGCCTTCGACGGCTTCGAGCTCGCGGTGCGCGTGATCCTCGGTCAACAGGTGACGGTGAAGGCCGCGCGCACGCTCGCCGGCCGCCTGGTGCGGCGCTTCGGCACGCCGGTCGACACGCCCTGGCCGGAGCTGGACCGCGTCTTCCCCGACGCCGCGACGCTGGCCGCGGCCAGCGCCGACGCGCTCGGCGAGCTCGGCATCGTGCGCCAGCGCGTGCGCGCACTGCAGGCGCTGGCCGGCGAGGTCGCCGGCGGTCGCCTCGCGCTGCACCGCGCGGCGCCGCTGGACGCGACGCTCGCCGCGCTGCGCGCGCTGCCCGGCATCGGCGAGTGGAGCGCGCAGCTGATCGCGATGCGCGCGCTCGCCTGGCCCGATGCCTGGCCGGCGGCCGACATCGGCCTGCTGAACGCGCTGCACACGCGCGATCCGAAGCTCGCGGCCGCGCGCGCGCAAGGCTGGCGCCCGTGGCGCGCGTACGCGGTGATGAAGCTGTGGCATGGCCTGGAGGAGGCGAGATGAAGAACGCAACGCACGGCGCGCAGATCGTCGCGGCGGCGCGGATCGACACCCCGATCGGCCCGATGACGGCGCTGGCGACGGCGCGCGGCCTCGCGGCGCTGCGCTTCGACCGCTGCGACCCCGGCGACCGCGGGATCGACGGCGTCGCCGCCGACCCCGAGCACCCGGCGATCGCCGCCGCCCGCCGCTGGCTGCACGCGTACTGGGCGGGCGCCGACACCGGCGCGATCGAGGTGCCGCTGGACCTGCGAGCGACGAGCTTCCAGCGCGCGGTGTGGACGCAGCTGCAGCGCATCCCATCGGGCCAGACGCGCAGCTACGCGCAGGTCGCGGCCGCGGTCGGCGCCGGCGCGGTGGCACGCGCGACCGGCGCGGCCTGCGGCGCCAATCCGGTGGGCGTGATCGTCCCCTGCCACCGGGTCATCGGCGCCACCGGCGCGCTGACCGGCTATGCCGGCGGCCTGCAGCGCAAGGCGGCGCTGCTGCGGCACGAAGGCGCGCGGCTCGCCTGAAGCGCAGCGTCAGCGCCGAGCCGCTGCACGCCGCACGCCCATGAAGCGGCAGGGCGCCCGCTGACGCCGGCGGCCACCGCCTGCCGAACAGGCGTGACGCGGCCGCGCCGCGGCAGCCGGCTACAGCTCCAGCCGCAGCAGCCGCCCGTCGGCGTTGTCGGTCAGCAGGTACAGCAGCCCGTCGCGCCCCTGGCGCACGTCGCGCAGCCGCTCGCCGAGCTGCGTCAACAGCCGCTCTTCCCGCACCACGCGCGTGCCATCGAGCTGCAGCCGCAGCAGCGCCTGCCCGCGCAGCGTGCCCAGAAACAGGCTGCCCTGCCAGCCGGGGTAGCGCTCGCTGGTCAGGAACACCAGGCCGCTGGGCGCGACCGAAACCGGCAGCCACCAGTACAGCGGCTGCTCGAAGCCGGGCTTGGGCCCTTCGTCGCCGATGCGCGTGCCGCTGCCGTAGTTGCGCCCGAAGGTCAGCAGCGGCCAGCCGTAGTTGCGCCCGGGCAGGATGCGGTTCAGCTCGTCGCCGCCCTGCGGCCCGTGCTCGCTCGCCCACAGCTCGCCGGTCACCGGATGCAGCGCGGCGCCCTGCACGTTGCGGTGGCCCAGGCTCCAGATCTCGGGCCGCGCGCCGGGCGTGGCGACGAAGGGGTTGTCGGCGGGCACGCGGCCGTCGGGCTCGATGCGCACGATCTTGCCGAGGTGGTTGTCCAGCCGCTGCGCGTCGTCCTTGTGCGTGAGGCGCTCACCGAGGGTGACGAACAGGCGGCCGTCGCGCGCGAACACCAGGCGCGAGCCGCAGTGCAGCCGGCTCGCGACCTTCGGCTGCTGCACGAAGATGCGCTGCACCTCGAGCAGCCGCTCGCCCTGCAGCCGACCGCGCGCGACCGCGGTGCTGTTGCCGCCCTCGCCGGCCTCGGCGTAGCTCCAGTAGACCCAGCCGTTGTCGCTGAACTTCGGGTCGAGCGCAACGTCGAGCAGCCCGCACTGACCGCCAGCGTCCACCGGCAGCAGGCCTTCGAGCGGCGCGCCGATGCGGCCGTCACGTTCGACGATGCGCAGCCGCCCGGCGCGCTCGGTCACGAGGAAGCGACCATCGGGCAGGAAGGCGAGCGCCCAGGGGTTGGCCAGGCCGCGAGCGACGGTCACGACCTTCGGCTCGGCCGCCGCCGGCCGCAGTCCGGCCGCGAGCAGCAGCGCGAGCGCGAGCGCGCGCACGAACGGCAGCCAGCGGGTCTTCATCGGGGCGATGGTGCCAGCGTCAAGGGGCTTCAGCCGGCTCCGCCGCCTGCACCACCATCTGCACCCGCAGCCGGCCCTGCCACTCGTCGAGGCCAAGCCGGTAGGCCAGCCGCACGCTGGTGGCCACCGGCTCGGCGCGGCCGAACCAGATCGCGTCGCGCAGCTCGCCCGCGTGGCGCACCCGCAGCTTCAGGTGCCGGTCGCCGACCAGCCGTTGCTCCAGCACCCGGACCGCGTCGCAGAACACCGGCGGCTCGAAGCCCGCGCCCCAGACCTGCGCGTCGAGCAGCGCGGCGGTGGCCGCGTCGAACCACTGCGGCGGCAGCGGGCCGTCGGTGCGCAGCGTGCGCGTCAGCGTCGCCGCGTCCAGCCAGTCGGCGGCCACCGCCTGCAGCGCCGCGGCGAAGCGCGCGAAGTCGGCCTCGGCGATCGTGCAACCGGCGGCCATCGCGTGGCCGCCGAAGCGCAGGAACAGCGCCGGCTCGCGTTTGGCCATCAGGTCGAGCGCGTCGCGCAGGTGGAAGCCCGCGATCGAGCGGCCCGAGCCCTTGAGCGCGCCGTCGGCACCGCGCGCGAACACGAAGGCCGGCCGGTGCAGCCGGTCCTTCAGCCGGCCGGCGAGGATGCCGACCACGCCTTCGTGGAACTGCGGGTCGAACAGCGCCAGCGCCGGCGGCGGCAGGCTGCGCGCAGCCTGCGCGCCGCCGTTGCCCGTGATGACATCGCCGCCAGTCGCATGGCCCGCGGTGTCGCTGCCGCCGGCTGCGCCGCCGGCTCCCGCTGCGCCTCCGACCCCGGCCAGCAGCGCCGGCAACATCGCTTCGGCGCGCTGCTGCATGCCCGACTCGACTTCGCGGCGCTCGCGGTTGATCGCGTCCAGCGCCGCCGCCAGCTCAGCCGCGCGCTGCGCGTCGTCGGTGAGCAGGCACTCGATGCCCAGCGTCATGTCGGCCAGCCGGCCGGCGGCGTTCAGCCGCGGGCCGAGCGCGAAGCCGAAGTCGAAGCTGCTCGCGCGCCGCGGGTCGCGCCCGGCCACGGCGAACAGCGCCGCCAGGCCCGGCTGCAGCCGGCCGGTGCGCACCCGCTTCAGGCCCTGCGCGACCAGCCGGCGGTTGTTGGCGTCGAGCCTGACCACGTCGGCCACCGTCCCCAGCGCGACCAGGTCGAGCAGCGCGTCGAGCTTGGGCTGCGCGGCGGCAGCGAAGGCGCCGCGCGCACGCAGCTCGGCGCGCAGCGCCAGCAGCACGTAGAACATCACGCCGACGCCGGCGATCGCCTTGCTGGCGAAGCCGCAGCCCGGCTGGTTCGGGTCGACGATCACGTCGGCCGCGGGCAGCCGGCCGTCGCCGGCGGGCAGGTGGTGATCGGTGATCAGCACGCGCAGATTCGCGCGCTGCGCGTGCGCGACGCCGTCGAAGCTGGCGATGCCGTTGTCGACCGTGACCAGCAGCGCCGGCCGCTTCGCCAGCGCCAGGTCGACGATCGCCGGCGTCAGCCCGTAGCCGTGCACGCTGCGGTCGGGCACCACGTAGTGCAGCGTGCCCGGCGCCGCGCCCAGCAGCGCCAGCCCGCGCAGCGCGACCGCGCAGGCGGTGGCGCCGTCGCAGTCGTAGTCGGCGACCACGCAGATGCGCTGCCCGGCGGCGAGCACGTCGGCGAGCAGCCGCGCCGCTGCGTCCGCGCCCAGCAGCGACTGCGGCGGCAGCAGCCGCGCGAGGCGGTCGTCGAGCTCGGCCTCGTCGCGCACGCCGCGCGCGGCGAGCAGCCGCGCGAGCAGCGGGTGCGCGCCGGCGCGCTCGAGCGCGAAGGCCGCGCGCGGTGGCACCTCGCGCATCTGCAGCCGCAGCGCCTGAGTCACAGCGCCGCCAGGACCGGCGCGACCGCCGCACGCCGGCGCAGCCAGCGCCGCCAGCGACCTTGGCCGGCTGCCGCCTCGAAGCGCTGCGCGCGGCGCTCGCCGGCCAGCGTCAGCGCCACCGGCTCGCCGCGCGCCGCGCGCGCCGCCAGCGCCGGCAGCCGCTCGGCGTCCAGCGCCGCCCAGGCTTCGGCCCACGCCGCCCAGTCCTCGGCGAGCCAGGGTTGGTGCAGGCGCTCGTCGACTTCGAGCTGCGCCGGCGCCGGCTGCGCCGCCGGCGCCGCGCCGCTGCCCCACAGCCAGAAGGAGTTGACCGGCAGCGCCCCCGCCGCCTCGCGCCGCGCGTTCACCGGGTGCGCGTGCCACAGCATCTGCACTTCGCTCTGCAGCCGGCGCACCACCGCGCCGTTGCGCCGATCGGGCAGCCACTGGTCGAGGTTGCGGCCGACCGCGCGGTCCAGCGACGCGGTTGCCAGCTGCGCCAGCGACGGGTGCACCGCGTACCAGCGCAGCGGCGCCGCCCAGTGCAGCGCCCAGCCCAGCTCGGTGAACAGCGGCGCGGCGGCGGCGAACAGCGCGCGCGACTGCGGCTCGTCGAGCGCGAGCTCGGCCGGATCACGCAGCAGGATCTGCTCGCGCCCGACCTGCCAGTGCGCCGGCGTCAGCAGCGCCCAGCCGCTGCCCGGCGCGACCTCGAAGCCGTCGGTGCGCGCGGCCTGCGCGGCAAGCGGCACGCGGCCGTCGTCGTCGGCCCAGCCGTGCAGCTGCGCGAGCAGGTGCTCGTGCGGCAGGTTCAGCGCGTACTCGTCGGTGCCGGTGGCGGCGCGAGCGCGCAGCAGCGGCAGCAGCCGCTCGAGCACCGGCAGCTGCAGCACCTGCGCCGCCTGCGCGGCGCCCTCGTCGAGGCCGGCGGCGTAGGGGACGACGAGGTGCATCCGGCGATTATCGGCGGCGCTCCGCAGGCCCTCCTGGCACCGCCGCGGGCCTGCGACCGGCGCCGGCCGCAGCAACCCGGTGAGCGCGCGCCGCGGGCACGGCCGGCAGCCGGTGCGCAGGCCGCAGCACCACACAGGGCAGGCGGCGGGCGCCGCGCGCCCTGCGCGCCACCTGCTCGCGCCGGACGTGAGCAGGGGCGGGCAGCGTCCGCCCCGTTGGAGTCGAAGGGGGAGGTCGCTGCCCGCCCGGGAAGCGACGCGGGCGGGCGCTGCCCGCCCGGTGCTCGCTCAGCCGCGACGGCGGCGGCCGACGAAGCCGAGCACGCCCAGGCCGGCGAGCAGCAGCGCGTAGGTCTCGGGCTCGGGCACGACCGCGACCGACAGCTCGCCCGAGTAGCGGCCCAGCGCCGAGGTCGGGCTGCCGGTCAGCGTCAGCGCGAACGGCGCGGTGCCGGTGCCTTCGACGCTGGCGAAGGTGATCTTGCTGCCCATCGGGGCGATCGTGCCGGCGACGCCGTTGAGCGTGATCGACGTGAGATCCACGTACTGCGAGCTCATCGTCAACAGGAAGTCGTAGGTGCCGGCTGCCAGCCCGGTGAAGGTGATGACGTCGTCGCCGCCGTCGAGCACGCTGCCGGTGCCGCTGTCGAAGCCGGCGGTGTCGCCGACGAAGGCAACGCTCTGGTCGGCCGCGCAGGCGATGCCGGCACTGGCCACGAGGGCCGCGGCTGCGGCCAGTTGACTGAGTTTCATGGGTGAGGGCTCCGATGCTGATGAAGTTGCCGACTCGGGGGTTGGCACCGGCACTGCGCCGGCGCACGGGTGCGTTTGTAGACGGCGGCCGCGGCCGCGTGTACCCCGCACCTGGGTGAGTACCGGCGGCGGCCGGCGCATCGTTGCGTAACAGCGCGCCGTACCCCCCGCATCCAGGGGGGTGCCGCCGCCGCGCGCCGACGCCGCCGGTTACCGATCGGGCGCCGCCGGGGCCTCGGGTAGCATGCCGGCGCGATGAGCCTGCCCTACGAACTGCTGATCGGCTGGCGCTACACGCGCACCGGTCGCAGCGGCCGGCGCAACCGCTTCCTGTCCTTCATCTCGGGCGTGTCGATCCTGGGGATCGCCCTGGGCGTGGCCGCGCTGATCATCGTCCTCAGCGTGATGAACGGCTTCCAGAAGGAGGTGCGCGACCGGATGCTGGCGGTGATCGCGCACGTCGAGATCGTCGAACCGGGCGGCAGCGCGCTGCCCGACTGGCGCGCAGTCGCGCAGGCGGCGCGCGCCGACCCGCGGGTCGTCGGCGCCGCCCCCTTCGTCGCCGCGCAGGCGCTGATCGCCCGCGGCGACGACATGCACGCGGCGATCGTGCGCGGCATCTCGCCGGCCGACGAGGCGACGGTCACGCCGCTGGCCGCACAGCTGCGCGACGGCGTGCTCGCCGCGCTGCAGCCGGGGGCGTTCCGGATCGTGCTCGGCGCCGAGCTGGCGCGCGCGCTCGGCGTGCGCGCCGGCGACAAGATCACGCTGGTCGCCGCTGGCGGCCAGCTGACCCCGGCCGGGGTGATCCCGCGGCTGAAGCAGTTCACCGTCGCCGGCACCTTCTCCGCCGGCCACTACGAGTACGACGCCGGGCTCGCGCTGATCGACCTGGACGACGCCGCGCGCTTCTTCCGCACCGGCGGCCCCACCGGCGTGCAGCTGCGCCTGAGCGACGTGCACGAGGCGCGCGCGGTCGCCGCCACGCTGATGCAGCGGCTGGACCCGGGGCTGCTGGTGCGCGACTGGACGCGCACCAACCGCACCTGGTTCGACGCGGTGCAGATCGAGAAGCGGCTGATGTTCATCATCCTGACGCTGATCGTCGCGGTCGCCGCCTTCAACCTGGTGTCCACGCTGGTGATGACGGTCACCGACAAGCGCGCCGACATCGCGATCCTGCGCACGCTGGGCGCGAGCCCGCGCTCGATCATGGCGATCTTCATGGTCCAGGGCGCGGCCGCCGGCGTGATCGGCACTGCCGGCGGCGTCGCCTTCGGGCTGCTGGTCGCGTTCAACATCGACGTGATCGTGCCGGCGATCGAGCACGCCTTCGGCGTCGCCTTCCTGCCGGCGAGCATCTACCTGATCAGCCGCATGCCCAGCGAGCCGCTGGCCAGCGACGTCGTGCCGATCACGCTGATCGCGCTGCTGCTGGCCTTCGTCGCGACGCTGTACCCGAGCTGGCGCGCGAGCCGCGTCGATCCGGCGGCGGCGCTGCGCTATGAGTAGCCCGGGCGCCGGCCCGCAGGTCGACGCAGCGAACGCGGCCACCGAGCCGCGCACCGCGCGCACGGTGGTGCTGCGCGGCAGCGGCCTGCACAAGCGCTTCCGCGAGGGCAGCGGCGCCGACGCGCTCGACGTGAGCGTGCTGCGCGGCGTCGACCTGCAGGTCGACGCCGGCCGCACGCTGGCGATCGTCGGCGCGTCGGGCTCGGGCAAGAGCACGCTGCTGCACCTGCTGGGCGGGCTGGACGCGCCCAGCGCCGGCACGGTCGAGCTGATGGGCCGCGACTTCGCCGCGCTGTCGCCCGCCGCGCAGGGCCGGTGGCGCAACCGCCACCTGGGCTTCGTCTACCAGTTCCACCACCTGCTGCCCGAGTTCAGCGCGCTCGACAACGTCGCGATGCCGCTGCGCATCCGGCGGATGCCGCCGGCCCAGGCGCGGGCGGCAGCCGGCGCGATCCTCGCGCGCGTGGGCCTGGCCGAGCGCTGCGCGCACCACCCGGCGCAGCTGTCGGGCGGCGAACGGCAGCGGGTGGCGATCGCGCGCGGGCTGGTCGGCAACCCGCGCTGCGTGCTCGCCGACGAGCCCACCGGCAACCTCGACCGCGAGACCGCCGCCGCGGTCTTCGGCCTGATGCTCGAGCTCGCCCGCGACCGCGGCACCGCCTTCGTGCTGGTCACCCACGACCGCGAGCTGTCGGCGCGCTGCGACGCGATGCGCACGCTCGCCGACGGCGTGCTGCGCGAGGCCTGAGCGCCGGCGGACGGCGCTGCACGCACGCCGCTGCGCGCAACGCGCGGCGGACACATCGCGCTGCGGCCCGAAGCCGCGGGGCGCCGCAACGCACCGCACGCGCCGCCGCCAGCGGCGCCCGCGTTGCCGACGCAAACACAGCGACGCGGCAGGCACTCGGCTGCAGCGCGTGCCGCCCTCCCCGCACTCGCAGAACGCCGCCGCAGCCGGTGCCGATGCGGCGTCGGCCGGCAGGCCGCCGGCCCGCATTCGAGCGGCTTCCTACAATCAACCGCGTGTCCCCGCTCAACGCCGACCTGCACTGCCACAGCCTGCTGTCCGACGGCACCCTGGAGCCCGAAGCGCTGGCCGCGCGCGCACGGCGCAACGGCGTGCAGCTGTGGGCGCTGACCGATCACGACGAAGTCGACGGCCAGCCGCGCGCCGCCGCCGCAGCGCGCGCGCAGGGGCTGGACTACCTGAGCGGGGTCGAGATCTCGGTCACCTTCGCCGGCGTCAGCGTGCACATCGTCGGCCTGGGCTTCGATGCCGCCGACCGCAGGCTGCGCGACGGCCTGGCCGCGACCCGCAGCGGCCGCGACCGGCGCGCGCACCGGATCGCCGCCGCACTCGAGCGCGAGGGCATCGGCGGCGCCTACGCCGGCGCCCTGGCGCACGCCGGCAACCCGGCGATGATCTCGCGCACCCACTTCGCGCGCTTCCTGGTCGACGCCGGGGTCTGCGCCGACACCGACGCGGTCTTCCGCCGCTTCCTGGTCGAAGGCAAGCCGGGCTACGTGCCGCACCGCTGGGCCGCGCTGGCCGACGCGGTGCGCTGGATCACCGGCGCCGGCGGCGTCGCGGTGGTCGCGCATCCGGCGCGCTACCGCTTCAAGCCGAACGAGGAGCAGGCGCTGTTCAGCGAGTTCGTCGCGCACGGCGGCCGCGCGGTCGAGGTCGTCACCGGCAGCCACAGCCCGGCCGAGGCTGTGCGCTACGCCCAGGTCGCGGCCGACTTCGGCCTGCTCGCCTCGTGCGGCAGCGACTTCCACGCGCCCGGTGAGAGCCGCATCGACCTGGGCGCGCTGCCCGCGCTGCCGTCGCGGCTGACACCGGTGTGGAGCGAGCTCGAGCACCGCGTGCAGCGGGCCTGAAGCGCGCGCGCCGACGCGGCCGCGGCCCAGGTGCGGCTGCACCTGCGGGTCGACGCGCGCCACGGCCGGCGCAGCGGCGAGCGGCTGCGCGCCGAGCTGCACGACTGGACGCAGGCGAGCGTGTGGTTCTGCGGGCCGCCGCACTGCGGCCGCGCGCTGCGCGCCGATCGGCTCGCGCACGGCCTGCCGGCCGAGCGCTGCCACCAGGCGCTATTCCGGCGGCGCGGAAGCGGGTGCGCGCGAGTCGGCGCGCCGGTCGGGCGGCCCGCCGTGCAGCGCGGATCCGCAGCAGGCATTCCGGCGGCTGATGATCCCAACCCGGCCGAGGCGGACGCGGCGCCGGTGGCGGCGCCGCCGCAGCGCTGTTCTGGTGCAGTGTTCCACGCTATGCAGCACATAAAACCGCGCCTTTGCCGCCCTGGCGTCGTTGCAAATCCTCGCGATGCCACTGGGCATCGCTGCGGTTTGCGCCTAGCCAGGACGACAAATCCATCGGTTTTCTTAAGTGCTGCACAGAGTGGAACACTGCACTAGCGCCGGGTGACCACGACCTCGAGGTACTCGCCGGGGATCACCAGCGAGCCGCGGCCCGCGATGTTCGAACGCTCGAGCAGCGCGCCCAGGTCGCGCTCGAGCGCGGTCTGGGCCGGCGCGTCGAGCGCGGCGAAGGCCTTGTGCACCGGCCCGTAGAAGTCGCGGAAGAACTGCAGCCAGTGCGCCGGCGAGCGATAGCGGAAGACGAAGTCGCGGCGCTCGCACTGCAGCTTCGCGGCCTGCGCGCCGAACAGCTCGACCAGGTGCGGCTCGGTGCCCCACAGCAGCGGGCTGCGCAGCCCGGCGGGCGACGGCCGGTAGGTGCCGATCAGGCGCAGGACCTGGCCGACGAAGCCCTGCGGCGTCCAGTTGGCCATGCCGATGCGTCCGCCGGAGCGGACCACGCGCAGCAGCTGCTGTGCGGTGCGGGCGTGGTCGGGCGCGAACATCGCGCCGAAGGTCGACAGCGCGACGTCGAAGCTCGCGTCGGCGAACGGCAGGTCCTCGACGTCGGCCACCTGGAAGCTCACGCGCAGCCCGTCGGCGCGCGCGCGCTCGCGCCCCCGCTCGAGCAGCGCCGGCACGTAGTCGGTCGAGGTCACTTCGGCGAAGCGCCGCGCCGCCGCCAGGATCGCGTTGCCGTTGCCGGCGGCGACGTCGAGCACGGCTTCGCCGGCGCGCAGGTCGACTGCCTCGGCCAGCGTCTCGCCGACGATCTGCAGGGTCGCGCCGACCACCGCGTAGTCGCCGCTGGCCCAGGTGGCCTGCTGGCGTTGCTTGATCGCCGTGTAGTCGGGGGTGGAGGTCGGGGTTTCGATGATCGCGTTCATGAGCATGCTCTCCTGAACCTGGGCGAGGTCCGCCTCGCGGGCGGCCGCTGCGCCATCGCAGCGACGAACTCATTGTTCGCAGCGCCGGGCCCTGGCGCTTGCCCGCGCGTCGTGCGGCCTTGCTCGGGCGTCCGCGCCGGCGCCGGCCGCGTGCGCATACTGTCGGCGCGCTGCAGCGCGCGCCCGCCATGGACCACGACACTCTGTCCGACGTGCTGAGCAGCGTGCACTTGCGCGGCGCGGTGTTCTACGTGGTCAGCTTCGGTTCGCACTGGGTCGCCGAGACACCCGGCTCGCGGGCGCTGGCCGAGGCGCTGATGCCCGGCGCCGAGCACGTGCTGGCCTACCACCTGATGCTGCGTGGCGCCGGCTGGGCCGCGGTCGACGGCCAGCCGCCGGTGCGGCCGGCGGCCGGCGACATCGTGATGTTCCCGCGCGGCGACCACCACGTGATCTCGAGCGCGCCGGGCATGCACGCGCCGCCCGACGACGACAACTGGCGCTTCGAGACCCGGCGCGACCCGAAGCCGATCGCGGTCGCGTACCACCAGGGGGTGCTGCGGCCTGGCGCGGCGGCGGCGGTGGACGATGCGGCCAACGTGATCGTCTGCGGCTTCGTCGGCTGCGACCTGCGGCCCTTCAATCCGCTGATCGACGCGCTGCCGCGGCTGCTGCACCTGGGCGCCGGCGGCGTCGGCGACTGGGTCGCGCCGGTGCTCGACCAGGCGGTGGCCGAATCGCGCCTGCGCCGCCCGGGCAGCGAGGCGGTGCTCGAGCGGGCGAGCGAGATGGTGTTCGTCGACGCCGCGCGGCGTTACCTCGAGTCGCTGCCCGAAGGCGGCGGCTCGGGCTGGCTGGCGGCGCTGCGCGATCGCCAGCTCGGCCGCGTGATCGGGCTGATGCACGCGCGCCCGGCGCAGCCGTGGACGCTCGACGCGCTCGGCAGCCGCGTCGGCCTGTCGCGCTCGGCGCTGCACGAGCGCTTCGTCGAGCTGGTCGGGCAGCCGCCGATGCAGTACCTGGCGCAGTGGCGCATGCAGCGCGGCGCGGTGCTGCTGCGCGACGGCCATGCGACCGTGGCCGCGATCGCGCTGGAAGTCGGCTACGAGTCCGAGGCCGCGTTCGCGCGCGCCTTCAAACGCGCGACCGGCCTGCCGCCCGCCGCCTGGCGGCGCGCGCAGCGGTCGCGCGGCTGAGGCACCGCAGCCACCGCGCGCAGCCGGCCGCGGGGCGGCGGCGCAGGCCGTCCGGACCGCTCAGGCGACCGACATGCGCACCGGGATGCGCCGCGCGCCGAAGCTGCCGGCGCGCGCCGCGAAGCGGCCGGCGAGTGCGCTGCCGCAGTGCGGGCACGCGCCCTGCGGGCTCAGCTCGTAGCGCAGGATCCGGTGCCAGTCGCGCACGATCAGCACCGCGCCGCAGCCGCTGCAGCGGGTGCTGCCGCCATCGGTGTCGTGCACGTTGCCGGTGTACACGTGCTGCAGGCCGTTGGCCAGCGCGATCCGGCGCGCGCGCTGCAGCGTCGCCGGCGGCGTGCGCTCGATCGTGGTGAGCTTGTAGTCCGGGTGGAAGGCGGTGAAGTGCAGCGGCACCTGCGCGCCCAGGTGGTCGGCGAGCCAGCGGGTCATCGCGTCGAGCTCGGCGTCGCCGTCGTTCAGCCCGGGGATCAGCAGCGTGGTGACTTCCAGCCAGCAGTTGGTCTCGTGGCGCACGTACTGCAGCGTGTCCAGCACCGGCGCCAGGTGCGCGCCGGTCTGCTCGAAGTAGAAACGCTCGCTGAAGGCCTTCAGGTCGATGTTGGCGGCGTCCATCTTCGCGAAGAACTCGCGCCGCGGCGCCGCGTGGATGTAGCCGGCGGTGACCGCGACCGTCTTCACGCCGAGCGCGTGGCAGGCGTCGGCGGTGTCGAGCGCGTACTCGGCGAAGATCACCGGGTCGTTGTAGGTGAAGGCCACGCTCGCGCAGCCGGCCGCGCGCGCGACCTCGGCGATGCGCGCCGGCGCGGCCGCGTCCTGCAGCCGGTCGAGCTCGCGGCTCTTGCTGATGTCCCAGTTCTGGCAGAACTTGCAGGCGAGGTTGCAGCCGGCGGTGCCGAAGCTGAACACGCTGCTGCCCGGCAGGAAATGGTTCAGCGGCTTCTTCTCGATCGGGTCGATGCAAAAGCCCGAGCTGCGGCCGTAGGTGCCGAGCACGATCGCGTCGCCCTGGCGCGCGCGCACGAAGCACAGCCCGCGCTGGCCCTCGTGCAGCCGGCAGTCGCGCGGACACAGGTCGCACTGCAGCCGCCCGTCGGGCAGCGCGTGCCACCAGCGCGCCGGGTACGGCGTGTCGGCGACGGTGCTCACAGGAGGACCTTCGGGCTGCGCCCTCCGGTATGAGCCCTTCGGGCGGCCGGGCGGGCTCACTGGACTACCCTCCCTGCAGAGTTGGGAGAGAGGTGATGCAGGGTTGTCCA
>CAZKCJ010000017.1:0-3434 GCA_964550885.1 uncultured Rubrivivax sp.
CGGCGCTCTGCGGGCCCATGCGCAGCAGGCCGCCCTCGTCGAGCCAGCCGATCGAGCCGCCGCCGGCGCCGATGGTGTGGATGTCGAGCATCGGCAGCGCGATCCGGTGGCGCGCGATCTCGCCGTCGGTCTTGAGCATCGGCGCGCCGACCGCGACCGAGGTCTCGAAGCTGGTGCCGCCCATGTCGGTGGTGATGCAGCGGTCGCGCCCGAGTGCGCCGGCGTAGTACAGACCGGCGCCGGGGCCGCCGGCAGGGCCCGACAGCAGCGTCAGTGCCGCCTTGTCGCGCGCCGCCTGCGGCGAGATCACGCCGCCGTTGGACTGGGTGATCAGCAACAGCCCGTCGAAGCCGGCGCGCGCGAGCCGCTGCACCAGCCGGTCCAGGTAGGCGCCGAGCTTCGGGCCGACATAGGCGTTCAGCGCGGTCGTGCTGACGCGGTCGTAGAAGCGGATCGACGGCAGCACCTCGCTGGACACCGACAGGTAGGCATCGGGCATCGCCTCGCGCACCACCGCGGCGGCGGCCTGCTCGTGCGCCGGGTTGGCGAACGAATTCATGAAGCACACGCCGACCGCCTGCACGCCGTCGGCCTGCCAGTCGGCGAGCGCTGCGCGGATCGCGGCCAGGTCCAGCGGCTGGACCTCATGGCCGTCGCGGTCGATCCGCCCCGGGATGCCGATGCGTCGGTAGCGCGGCACCAGCGGCACGACGTTGGTGTAACGGTTGTCGTACTGGCGCTCGCGGATGCCGCGGCGCATCTCGAGCGCGTCGCGCACGCCCTCGGTGGTCAGCAGCGCGCACTTCGCGCCGGTCGAGGTCAGCGTCGCGTTCGTCGCCACCGTCGTGCCGTGCACGATCGTGTCCAGCGAGGCCGCGAACTCGGCCAGCGTCTGCGCCGGCGTCAGCATCGCGGCGATCTGCTCGAGGCCTTCGACCACCGCGATCGACGGGTCGTCCGGCGTCGACAGCGTCTTGTGGATCAGCGGCGCCTGGCCTTCGCGCGCGAGCACGAAGTCGGTAAAGGTGCCGCCGACATCGATGCCGATCTTCAACCCCGGTCTGGCCTGCTGCGTCATGCGCTCACCTCTGTCCTTTCGTATCCTGCCCGATCTGGCTCGCGACCAGCCGGCGCACGTCTTCCTTGCGCACCTTGCCCAGCGCGGTGCGCGGCAGCGCGTCGACCACCAGCACCGCGCGCGGCGTCTTGAACTTCGCGAGCCGGCCGTCGAACAGGCCGATCACCTGCTCCGGCGAAACCGCGGCGCCGGCGGCCGGCGCGACCACCGCGACCACCTGCTCGCCCCAGCGCGGATCGGGGCGGCCGACGACCGCGGCCTCGGCGATCTGCGGGCACTCGAGCAGCACGCTCTCGACCTCGGCCGGGCTGACGTTCTCGCCGCCGCTAATGATCATGTCCTTGAGCCGCCCGTCGATCGTCAGGAAGCCGTCGGCATCGAGGTGGCCGCAGTCGCCGGAGCGGTACCAGCCGTCGTTGAACGCGGCCGCGGTCGCCTGCGGGTCGCGCCAGTAGCCGCTCATCACCATGCCGCCCTTGACCAGCACCTCGCCGCTGGTGCCGATCGGGACCTCGCGCCCTTCCAGGTCGACCACGCGCAGCGTCGCGCCGGCGGCCGCCCGGCCGGCGCTGCCGACGTGGCTCATCGCCTCGTCGGCGTGCAGGCAGGACGCGATCGGGCAGGTCTCGGTCGCGCCCCAGACCTGGATCATCGGGATGCCGCGCGCGTGCACCGCGCGGATCAGCCGGTCGGGCACGATCGTCGAGCCGGTCGAGATCATCCGCAGGCTGCTGAAATCGGCGCCGGCCCAGCGCGGGTGCGCCATCATCGCCTCGAGCTGCGCCGGCACCAGCACGGTCAGCGTGATCCGCTCGCGCTCGATCGCGTCGAACACCGCCCCGGGGTCGAACTTCGCGTGCAGGCTGACCGTGCAGCCGGCGCGCAGCGCCGGCGTGGTCTGGATGTTCAGCCCGCCGACGTGAAACAGCGGCAACGTGGTCAGCACCCGGTCGTCGTCGCGCAGGCCGTGCATGTCGACGCTGGCGTCGGCGTTGGCGACCAGCGCCGCGTGGCTGAGCAGCACGCCCTTGGGCTGCCCGGTGGAGCCCGAGGTGTAGTACAGCAGCAGCGGCGCAGCCGGATCGACCGCCGGCCGCGGTGCGCCGGGTGGCGCTGCGCGCAGCCAGTCGGCCCACGCGGTCCAGCCGGCAGGCGCCGCCGACGCGATCGCCACGCATGCGGCGCCGGCCGGCGCGATCGCCGCAGCCACGCTCGGCGCGAGGAACTCGGCGTCGACCACCAGCAGCCGCGGCTCGGCGTGCGCGAGCATCGCGCGATGCTCTGGCGGCGCCAGCCGCCAGTTCAGCGGCATGAAGATCGCACCGAGACGCGCGCAGGCGAACAGCGTGCCCAGCAGCGCCGCGCTGTTGCTGCCCAGCCAGGCGACCCGGTCGCCGCTGCCCACGCCGCTGGCCGCGAGCGCAGCGCAGACGCGGTCGCACTGCGCGGCCAGCGCCGCGTAGCTCAGCGTCGCGTCGTCGGCACGCAGCGCGACCTTCTCAGGGCGCCGCGCCGCTTGGTGATGGATCCAGTCGCCGGGGTTCACCTCAGGCCGCCTCCACCAGGGTTGCGCGCCCGCCGCTGCGGGCGCGGCTGCGCACCGCGGCCACGGCGCGGGGCGCGTGCGCCTTGCCGGCCGCCGGTGCCGCGGGTTCGGCCGGGGCCGCTGCGCGCGCCTTCGGCGCGTCGAAGCCCAGCGCCTTCAGGAAGGCCTGCCGTGCCTGCTGCAGGTGGGCATGCATCGCCGCAGCGGCCGCCGCGCCGTCGCCGCCGGCCAGCGCCGCCGTCATCTGCTGGAAGCCGCGCAGCACGAGCGCGCGCACGCGCGCGTCGTCCAGAGTGAGTGCGCGGATGTGCTGCAGGTGGTCGGCGTACAGCTCGATCATCCGCACCATCCGCTGGTTGGGCACCAGCGCGATCCAGGCCGCGCGGTGGGCCGCGTGCGCGGCGCGGAAGGCCTCGCCGTCGCCACGCTGGTGCGCCTGCACCGCGGCAGCCAGCGCAGCGTCGAGCGCGCTACGCGCGCGCGGCTGGACCGCCAGCGGCGCAATCCGCTGCATCGCTGCCGGCTCGATCAGGCAGCGCAACTCGTAGATGTCGTCGACGTCGGCGCGGGTCAGCGCCGGCACCGTGAAGCTGCGGCCGGCGGCCGCGAGCAGCCCCTCGCTGGCCAGCCGCGCGAGCGCCTCGCGCACCGGCGTGCGCGACACGCCCAGGCGCTCAGCGATCGAGACTTCCTGCAGCGGCTGCCCGGCGCTGAGCTCACCACTGCGCAGCAGTGCGCGCAGCGCCGCGTAGACCTGCTCGCTCAGGGCTGCCGGCCGACCGACCGGCGCCAGGGCCCGGATCGACACCT
>CAZKCJ010000017.1:3444-18001 GCA_964550885.1 uncultured Rubrivivax sp.
TCCCGGCAACACCACCCAGCCGGTATGTATACTGTATACATTGGAGCGCAGCTGTCATCGGGACAAACCCGAAGGCGGCGGTTGCCGCCCTTGCGCCAGCTCAAGCCGCGGGCGAATCCTGCGCCGCCACCGGCACCGGCGCAACCGGTTCGAACCCCTGGGCGCCGCTGGTGCGACGGCACATCGCGTCGAGCAGCTCGTCGGCGACCTGGGTCGGCGCGCAGCGGCCTTCGCGCAGCGCACGCACGCTGTCGTCGACCACCGCCGCGCCCGGCGCGCTGGCCGCGCGCCGCTGCCACTGCGCCGCCGCCAACCGCAGCAGGTGCGCGCGCAGCCGCTCGTCGCGCCGCGCCTGCGCGCGCCCCTGCGCGCGCTGCCACGCGAGGACGTCGTCGCAGGCCTGCGCCAGCTCGCCGACGCCGGTGCCTTCGAGCGCGGTGGTGCGCAGCACCGGCGGGCGCCAGAACGAGCCCTCGCCCGGCCGCCCGTGGCGCCGATGCAGCGCCGGGTTGCCGCCGGCGGCGCTGCGGTAGTTCAGCGGCTCGGCGTTGGCGCCGGAGCGCCCCGGATAGACCAGATCGAGGCTGGTGCGCAGGTGCGCGACCACCAGGTCGGCGCCGACGCGGTCGGCCTTGTTCACCGCGAACAGGTCGCCGATCTCGAGGATGCCGGCCTTGCCCGCCTGCACCTGGTCGCCGAGCCCGGGTACGCACACCACGATCACCGCGTCGGCGAGGTCGGCCACGTCGACGTCGGCCTGGCCGCCGCCCACGGTCTCGACGATCACCCGGCTGAAGCCGAGCGCGCCGCAGGCGGCGACCACGTCCTGCGCGGCGCGGCTCAGGCCGCCGCGCTGCCCGCGCGACGCCAGGCTGCGCAGGTATACGCGCGGGTGCTCGGCTGCGTGCTCCATCCGCACCCGGTCGCCGAGCAGCGCACCGCCGCTGTGCGGGCTCGACGGATCGATCGCGATCACCGCGACCTGCTCGCCGCGCTCGGCCCACCAGAAAGCGAGGCGGTCGACCAGCGTCGACTTGCCGGCGCCGGGCGGGCCGGCGATGCCGACCACCGGCGGCGCGTCGGCCAGCGCGTAGGCGCGGCGCAGCAGCGGGTCGGCGTCGGCGCGCCCGCTCTCCACGGCACTCAGGGTGCGCGCGATCTGGCGTCGCTGCGGCGGGTCGAAGGGATCGGCGGGGTTCGGCGGCAAGGCGCGGGCTCCGGGTCGGGGCTGCAGGCGCGATGCCTGCGGCGGGACGGGCGCAGTCGCCGCGCGCGGCGGCGACCAACGGCGAAGACGAGCGAGCCGCCGCGCTCACGCGCTGCGGCCCGCACACGATACCCGAAGCCCCGCAACCTGCCGTGCCGCGCGGCTGGCCCGCACGCGCTCGCGCCGCTCAGGCGCTGCCGACCTCCAGCACCACCGCCATCGCGGTGTCGCCGGCAGCGCAGCCGGTGAACAGGCCGCGGCCGCCGCCGCGCGCGGCCAGCGCCTCGATCAGCTCGATGATCCCGCGGGTGCCCATCGGCGCCTGCGGATGGCCCCAGACCAGCGAGCAGCCAAAGGGGTTCATCGCCATCAGGTCGACGCCGGTCTGCTGCGCGAACACCAGATCGTTCGCGGCGAACGGGTTGTGGGTCTTGATCACCGCCATCTCGGCGATCGCCAGCCCCGCCTGCGCCAGCGCCCGCTGCGCGGCCGGCACCGGCGCCTCGGGCATGTACGCGAGCTCGGCGCGCGAGCTGCCGAAGCCCAGCAGCCGCACGCCGATCTTCGGGTCGCGCGCCAGCTCGCGCGCCCGCGCCGCGGTGGTCACGACGATGCCGGCGTTGCCGTCGGCCGGGTGGGTCTGCGCGCCGTAGGTGACGGTGCCGCCGTCGAGCACCGGCCGCAGCTTGGCCAGCCCCTCCGGGGTCGAGTGGTTCACGCCCTCGTCGCCGGCGAGCGTGCCCTGGATCTTGCGAAAACCCGGCGCCGGCACCTCGAAGGGCAGCGTCATGAAGCGGCGCAGGAACGCGCTGTCGTCAGCCAGCGCATCGGCGTACTGCGCCTCGCGCCGCAGCACGATCTCGTGCTGTGCGGCCATCGACAGCCGGTGCCGCTTGGCGACGTTCTCGGCGGTGGCGATCATCGCGTGGCCGCCCAGCGGGTCGCAGCCGAAGTTGTCCATCACCCAGTCCTCGCTGCTGCCGGTGCCGCCGGGCCCGCGCGGGTTCGGGTAGTACAGGTGCGGGCCGTTGCTGGTGCGGTCGCAGTTGACCACCAGCGCGGTCTGGGCCAGGCCCGCACGCACCTCCTGCACCGCCGCCAGCAGCGTGCGCACGCCGGTCGCGCAGGCCTGCATCAGCGTCGGCCCGCCGACCTTGGGCGCGCCGATCATGCCCATCAGCCAGGGCACGCCGTAGAACGAGCCCTTCTGCGCCACCGACAGGCCGAGCACGCCGTGGTCGAACGCCGCGGCGGCGAGCTTTCGCGGCGCCAGCTCGCGCTTGGCCACCCAGGCCGCGAACTCGATGCTGTGCAGGTTGGCGAAGGCGCCCTGCCAGCGCGCGAAGGGCGTGCTCCAGTACGCGCCGTAGGGGATCACGGGTTGCTCGTTCATCGCTGCTCCTTGTGCTGCGGCGGCGCGCGGCCGCGTTCGCGCCTGATGGGTGACCGGGGGTGGCTGAACGGGGCCGGTCGCCGGCGCCCGCCCGCCCCGCGGCGCTGCGCACAAGCGCGCGCAGCGCACGGCAGCAATGTAGCGCAGGCCGCCGGCGTGTCGGCCACGCCTGCCGCCAGCCGGCGCCGGGCCGAGCCGGGCCGGGTCGGGCAGATGTAACCGAACTGTCGGTCCAAGCCCCCTTTGTTCGGGCTTTAGCACGCGGGCCCGGGTCGAACAATGCGCTCAAGTTCCAGCCGTCGTGTCCGAAGTCACAGCCATGATGTCTTTCAGCCTGCTGCTTCGCCCCCGCTACCGCGACTCGCTCGCGTCGCGCCTGGGCTGGCGCCCCGAGGTCTGCCCACCGTCGCTGCGCCACGCCCCGAGCTCGCCCTGGCAACGCCTGTGCTTCTGGCTGCTGTCGCCGGGGCCGCTGCGGGCGTCGCCGCCGCCGCACCGGCTGCCGCCGGTGCGGCGCGCGTTCCTGGACACGCTCGGCGACATCGCCGACCCGGCCGCCGGCACGCTGGCCGACCGCATCGGCCACGCGCACTCGCTGCGCGACCTGTGGCACCTGCGCGCCGAGGTCTTCAACGTCGTCGCCCGCTTCCACAGCCAGCACGAAGCCGAGCAGCGCCTGGCGCAGCTCAACTGCCACTTCCCGACGCGCGCGCCGCGCTCGGGCTTCGCGCCGCTGCTGCCGTGACGCCGGCAGTCGCCGCGCCCGCGCCCGAGACCGCTGCGCTCGCCGGCGAGCACGGGCTGCCGCAGGACCGGCGCGCGCGCCTGGCCGCGCGTCGCGCCTTCGTCAACCTGAAGCAGCCCTACCTGCTCGCGCTCGACGGCCGCTCGGGCCTGCGCGCCGACTGGCTGCGCCACCAGGTGCGCCAGGCCGAGGAGCCGGCCGACCTGTGGCTGCTGCGCCGGCTGGTGTTCGACGCGCTGCCGGGCAGCGAGCACCGCGCGCGGCTCGAGCACGGGTTGCTGCAGCTGTTCGCGCCGCGCAGCCCGCGCCCGGCGCCGCCGCCGCCGGCCTGATCGCCGCCGCCACTCCGCGGATTGCCGCGCTGCGCGGCGCGGGCTATGCCGCGACCGGCGCGTCCGCCGCGCGCCCGCGACCGGCGCCGGTGCCGCAACCAGCACCGGTGCCACCCGCCGGCGTGGCCTCCAGCCGCCCGCGTCGGCCGATGCGCCAACGTGGGGCACCGCGCCGCCTTCGCCTGTCGGTGCAGCGCAGGGCCGCGAGGTGCAGTCGCGCCTGCAGGCCAGCGCACGCGACCGCATCCCGGGGCGCGCGGCGCATTGGCACAATCCGCGGCGTCCATGAACATCATCATCCTCGACGACTATCAGGACGCGGTGCGCAAGCTGCAGTGCGCCGCCAAGCTCGAGCCGCTGAACGCCAAGGTCTTCACCAACACCGTCAAGGGGATCGGCCAGCTGTCGGTGCGGCTGCGCGACGCCGACGTGCTGGTGCTGATCCGCGAGCGCACCCACTTCCCGCGCCAGCTGCTGGAGAAGCTGCCGAAGCTCAAGCTGATCTCGCAGACCGGCCCGGTCGGCGAGCACATCGATCTCGACGCCTGCACCCGGCTCGGGATCGCGGTGGCCGAAGGCACCGGCTCGCCGGTGGCCGCGGCCGAACTGGCCTGGGCGCTGATCATGGCCAGCATGCGCCGGCTGCCGCAGTACATCGGCAACCTCAAGCACGGCGCCTGGCAGCAGTCGGGGCTGAAGGCGGCGTCGATGCCGCCGAACTTCGGCATCGGCCAGGTGCTGCGCGGGCGCACGCTCGGCGTCTGGGGCTACGGCCGCATCGGCCAGCTGGTCGCCGGCTACGGCCGTGCGTTCGGCATGCAGGTGCAGGTCTGGGGCAGTGACAGCGCGCGCATCCGCGCGCGCGCCGACGGCCACCACCCGGCGGCGTCCTGCGACGCCTTCTTCGCCGACTGCGACGTGCTCAGCCTGCACCTGCGGCTGGCCGCGGCCACCCGCGGCATCGTCACGCTGGACGCGCTGTCGCGGATGAAGCCGACCGCGCTGTTCGTCAACACCTCGCGCGCCGAGCTGGTCGAGGAGCACGCGCTGGTCTCGGCGCTGAACCGCGGCCGCCCGGGCATGGCGGCGATCGACGTGTTCGAGGCCGAGCCGATCCTGCAGGGCCACCCGCTGCTGCGGCTGGAGAACGCGGTGTGCACGCCGCACATCGGCTACGTCGAGCAGGACTCGTACGAGCAGCTGTTCAGCGCGGCCTTCGACAACGTGCTGAACTTCATCGCCAACCGGCCGACCAACCTGCTCAACCCGCAGGCGCTGAAGGTGCTGCGCTGAAGGCGCCCAACGCTCCGGCCGGGGCGCGCTGGGCGCTGCTCGCCGGCAACTTCGCGATCGGCTGCACGGTGATGGCCGCCGCCGGCGTGCTCAACGACATCGTGCGCTCGCTGCAGGTGTCGGTGGCGCTGGCCGGCCAGCTGATCGGCGGTGGCGCGATCGTGATGGCGATCGGCTCGCCGCTGGCCGCCGCGCTGCTGTCGGGCAGCGACCGGCGCCGGCTGCTGGTGCTGGCGCTGCTGTGGGTGGCGGCGGGCAACCTGCTGTCGGTGGCAATGGACGGCTTCGCGCCGCTGCTCGTGGTCCGCTGCCTGACGCTGGCCGGTGCGGCCGCGTTCACGCCGCAGGCGGCGTCGGCGATCGCCGCGCTCGCGCCGCCCGAAGCGCACGGGCGCGCGATCACCTTCGTCTTCCTCGGCTGGTCGCTGGCCTCGGTGCTGGGCATGCCGGCCGCCGCGTGGCTCGGCGAGGTGCTCGGCTGGCGCTGGGCCTTCGGCGTGGCGGCGCTGCTCGCGCTGGCGGCGGCGGGCGCGGTGCACCGCGCGCTGCCTGCCGGCATCCGGCCGCTGCGGCTGTCGCCGGCCGACTGGCACGGGATCCTCGCGCGCCCGGTGCTGATCGCGGTGGTGCTGGTCACTGCCTTCGCCAGCGCCGGGCAGTTCACGCTGTTCAGCTACTTCGCGCCGTACTTCGCGCAGGTGCTGCACGCCAGCGCCGACCAGATCAGCCTGCTGTTCCTGTGGTTCGGCGCGCTCGGGCTGGCCGGCAACGTGGTGCTGACCCACGTGATCGACCGCATCGGCAGCACCCGCGCGGTGACCATCACGCTCGCGGGCATCGCGCTGTCGCTCGCCGCCTGGCCGCTGGCCGGCGGCTTTGCCAGCCTGCTGCTGGTGAGCACGCCGTGGGCGCTGGGCTGCTTCGCGTCGGGTTCGGCGCAGCAGGCGCGGCTGGCGCTGGCCGCACCGGCGCTGGCCACCGCGCTGATCGCGCTGAACAGCGCCGCGGTCTACCTGGGGCAGTTCGCCGGCGCCGGCAGCGGCGGGCTGCTGCTCGCGCTCAGCGGCTGGGGCGCGCTGCCGCTGGCCGCGTTCGGCTGGCTGCTGGCGGCGATCGCGCTGAGCGCCTGGGCAGCGCGCCGGATGCGCGCGCCGGCGCGCGCGGTGCGGCCCGGCTGAAACGCCGGCGGCTTCAGCGCCAGGCGGGCGCGTTGCCCAGCTGCGCCGGGTCGAAGCGGTGGACCTCGTGCAGCAGCTCGACGAAGCGGTCGGCGACGAAGTCGACGATCGCGCGGCCCTTCGCGGCGCTCGCCTGGGTCGCGTCGCCGCAGGCACCCAGCGGGTTCAGGTCCTGCATCTGCCAGCCGAGCTTGCCAGTGGTGGTGATCGACAGGAAGCGGTTCGCGTGCGCCAGCTGCTCGGTCAGCGAGCCGAAGCGCCGGATCTGGTCGCGCCGCACCCGCTGCGGCGCCAGCGCCAGCAGCAGCGAGGTCTCGAGCGCACCGCCGTGGATGCCGTGCCGGGCCTCGTGCGCGTCGACCGTTTCCGGCGGCAGCCCGAGCGTGTACCAGTGCGCCGACACCGCGACGATCCCCAGGCGCTCGCGCAGGTCGCGCACCGCGATGTCCATCGCGTTCATCTGCCCGCCGTGCGCGTTGAACAGCACCAGCTTGCGCACGCCGGCGCGCGCGACCGACGCGGCGATCGCGTGCCACAGCGGCAGCAGCACCTCGATCGGCAGCGTCAACGTGCCGGCGAAGGCCGCGTGCTCGTTGCTCTTGCCGTAGGCCAGCGCCGGCAGGAACAGCACCGGCAGCTCGTCGGGCAGCCGCGCGGCCGCGGCGGCGACGATGCCGTCGACGATCGCGGTGTCGGTGCCGATCGGCAGGTGCGGCCCGTGCTGCTCGGTCGCGCCCAGCGGCAGCACCGCGATCAGCTGCGCGCGCGGCAGCCGCGCCAGCTCGCGCGCCGTGTAGTCGGCCCAGTAGCGGCTGGGCCAGCGCGGCGCGCTGCGCCGCCGGCGCGGGGCTGGCCGCTCGCTTGCGCCGCGGGCCGACGCCGGCCGGCTCATCGGGTACCGAAGATCCGGTCGCCGGCGTCGCCGAGGCCGGGGATGATGTAGCCGGCCGCGTCCAGCCGCTCGTCGATCGCCGCGGTCCAGCAGCGCAGCCCCGGGTGCGCGCGCGCGAGCGCCGCGATCCCCTCGGGCGCCGCCACCAGCACCAGCGCGCGCACGTCGCGGCAGCCGCGGCTGCGCAGCAGGTCGGCGGTGGCGATCATCGAGCCGGCGGTGGCCAGCATCGGGTCCAGGATCAGCGCGGTGCGCTCCTGCAGGTGGCCGACAAAGCGCTCGAAGTACTGCTCGGGCTGCAGCGTCGCGTGGTTGCGGCTGAGCCCGACCACGCTGACCTTTGCGTTCGGGATCATGTCGAGCACGCCGTCGAGCATGCCCAGCCCGGCGCGCAGGATCGGCACCACCGTCACCTTGCGCCCGGCGATGCGCTCGACCGCCGCCGGCCCGCTCCAGCCCTGCACCGTCGCCGGCTCGAGCGGGAAGTCGGCGGTCGCCTCGTAGGCCAGCAGCCGCGCCAGCTCGCCGGTCAGCTCGCGGAACTTCTTGGTCGAGATGTCGTGCTCGCGCAGCAGCCCGACCTTGTGGCGCACGAGCGGGTGGCGGATCTCGATGACGGGCATCGCGCGGTTCGCGGCGGCTTCGACGCCGGCCAGTGTATCGGCGCGGCGGCCGCAGCGGCGCCGCACCGTGGCTGCACCGCGCCGACGGGCAGCGCCGCAGATCGGCGCGGCCCGATCTGCCGGTCGGCAAGCGCGCCGACGCGTAGGCGCGGCCGCAGCCGCGCTCAGCCGCGCGGCTCGAGCAGCCGCGGCAGCAGCAGCGCCGCGGTGCCGCGCAGCACCCAGTGCGCCTGCGCGTCGATCTCGCTCGGGTGCGGGTTGACGATCGCGACCGCCGCACCCGCGCGGCGCGCACTGCCGGCCAGCCCCGCCGCCGGCCAGACCGCGCCCGAGGTGCCGACCACCAGCATCAGCTCGCAGCTGCGCGCCGCGCGCTCGGCGGCGTCGATCGCGTGCGGCGGCAGCATCTCGCCGAACCAGACCACCGCCGGGCGAACCAGGTTGCCGCACTCGGCGCAGGCCGGTGGCGAGCCGGGCTGCGCCTGCGCCGGCGCGCAGCCGCGCTCGTGCGGGCAAGGCTGCAGCCACTGATCGGCCAGGATGTCGCCGTGCAGCCGGATCGTGGCGGGCCAGCCGGCGCGCTGGTGCAGGTCGTCGACGTTCTGCGACACGACCGTGAGCACGCCGGGGCGACGGCGCCCGAACGCAGCGAGCGCGACATGCCCCGCGTTCGGCTGCGCGGCGCGCACGCCGTCGCGCCGCTCGGCGTACCAGCGCCACACGCGCTGCGGCGCGGCGCGAAAGCCGTCTTCGCTGGCCAGTTCGGCCGGATCGAAGCGGCTCCACAGCCCGGTCATCGCGTCGCGAAAGGTCGGGATGCCGCTCTCGGCGCTCATGCCCGCGCCGGTCAGCACGCACACCCGCGCCGCGCGCTGCGCGAGCGCATGCACCGCGTCGATCGCGGCGTCGGCGGCGCCGCTCATGGGCTGCGCTGGCGCAGCGCCTCGTACAGGCACACGCCAGCGGCGACCGCGACGTTCAGGCTGTCGACCGCGCCGTGCATCGGGATGCGCAGCAGCTGGTCGCAGCTGCGCCGCGTCAGCTCGCGCAGGCCGCGGCCCTCGGCGCCGAGCACCAGCACCAGCGGGCCGCGCAGCCGCGCCTGGTGCAGCCCGATCGGTGCATCCTCGGCGGTGCCGACGATCTGCAGCCCGCGCTCGCGCAGCTCGCCGAGGCTGCGCGCGAGGTTGGTGACCATCAGGTACGGCACCGTGTCGGCCGCGCCGCTGGCGACCTTGGCGACGGTCGCGTTGACGCCGACCGCGCGGTCCTTCGGCGCGATCACCGCGTGCACGCCGGCGCCGTCGGCCACGCGCAGGCACGCGCCCAGGTTGTGCGGGTCGGTCACGCCGTCGAGCGCGAGCACCAGCGGCTCGCCCTCGACCGCGTCGAGCAGGTCGTCGAGCGAGTGCGTCTGCGGCAGCGGCGCGACCCGCGCCACCACCCCCTGGTGGCGGCCGCTGCCGGCCAGCCGTGCGAGCCGCGCGGCGTCGCTGTCGACCACCGTCACGCCGGCGTCGCGCGCGCGCTGCGCGATCCGCTGCATCCGCTGGTCGCGGCGGGTCGCGTCCAGGTGCAGCTCGAGCACCGACCCGGGCGCGGTCTTCAGCCGCACGCCCACCGCGTGGAAACCGTACAGGAGGCGCTGCGTCATGCGCCGCGGATTATCGGCGGCGCCCGCGGCAGCACCGCGCGGCGGCCAGCCCGCGCCGGGCTGTCACACTACGCGCTCCCCGACTCTGCCCACCGCACCGCAATGCCCCGCATCTGGACCCAGCCGCTGACCGTGTCGATGCTGACCGAAGCCCACCGCGACACCGCCGTCGCGCACCTGGGCATCGAGTTCCTGGAGGTCGGCGACGACTTCATCCGCGCGCGCCTGCCGGTGGACGAACGCACCCGCCAGCCCTACGGCATCCTGCACGGCGGCGTGTCGGTGGTGCTGGCCGAGACGCTCGGTTCCTGCGGCGCACACTTCAGCGCACCACCGGGGCACCGGGCGATCGGCATCGACGTCAACGCGAACCACCTGCGCTCGATCACCAGCGGCTGGGTGATCGGCACCGCGCGGCCGCTGCACATTGGCCGCAGCACCCAGGTCTGGCAGATCGACCTGGCCGATGAAGGCGGCCGGCCGGTGTGCGTGTCGCGCTTGACGATGGCGGTGCGGGCCGAGCGCGGCGCGACCCCATGACGGCAGCGTCCGTAGCAGCGCAGCACGCCGCCGCGCCGGACGCGGCGGCGCACTCCGGTCCTCGGGCATCGCCTGGACCACTGGCCCACCTGCGCGTGCTCGACCTGTCGCGGATCCTGGCCGGCCCCTTCGCCACGCAGACCCTGGCCGACCTGGGCGCGCAGGTGATCAAGGTCGAGCGCCCGGGCAGCGGCGACGACACCCGCGGCTGGGGCCCGCCCTTCGTCGGCGCTGATCAGGCCAGCGGCGTGCGCGGGGACGCTGCCTACTTCCTGTCGACCAACCGCAACAAGCGCTCGATCACCTGCGACCTGGCCCAGCCCGACGGCCAGGCGCTGATCCGGCGGCTGGCGGCGATCAGCGACGTCGTCGTCGAGAACTACAAGCTCGGCACGCTCGCGCGCTACGGGCTCGACTACCCGCAGCTCGCGGCGCTGAACCCGCGGCTGATCTACTGCTCGATCACCGGCTTCGGCCAGGACGGGCCGTATGCGTCGCGCCCCGGCTACGACTACGTGTTCCAGGGCATGGGCGGGCTGATGAGCGTGACCGGCGTGCCCGACGGTGAACCCGGCGCCGGCCCGATGAAGGTCGGCGTCGCCGTCGCCGACCTGGTCACCGCGCTGTACGCGACCACCGCGATCCTGGCCGCGGTCGAGCAGCGGCGCGTCAGCGGCCTGGGCCAGCACATCGACCTCGCGCTGCTCGACTGCCTGGTCGCCCTGACCTCGTTCCAGGCGCAGAACTGGTTCGCGTCCGGCAAGGTGCCGGCGCGGCTGGGCAACGGCCACCCGAACATCGTGCCCTACCAGGTCTTCGCCTGCGCCGACGGCCACCTGATCCTGGCGGTGGCCAACGACAGCCAGTTCCGCAGTTTCTGCGCGGCGGTCGGGCGAGCGCAGTGGGCCGACGACCCGCGCTTTGCGGTCGGCGCCGCACGCAACGCGCACCGCGAGCTGCTGTGCGGGCTGATCGCCGAGCTGCTGCGCACGCGGCCGAAGCAGGCGTGGCTCGAGCTGCTCGACGCGCACGGCGTGCCCTGCGGCCCGATCAACACGATCGACCAGGTGTTCGACGACCCGCAGGTGCGCCACCGCGGGCTGCGCCAGCCGATGCTGCACGCAAGCGGCCCGATCGACGTGGTGGCGAGCCCGCTGCGCTTGAGCCGCAACCCGGTGCGCTACGAGCTGCCGCCGCCGCAGCTGGGCGAGCACACCGACGAGGTGCTGCAGCAGCTGCTCGGGCTGGATGCGGCGCAGCTCGCGCAGCTGCGCGCGCGCGGCGTGATCTGATGTGCGGCGCCCTGCCCGCCGCCCAAGCGACCGCTGCGCAATGCATTAGCCTGCGGGCACGTTCTCACCTGGTGCGGCGCAGATCGGCCATGCGCGCCGGCGCAGCACCACCGGCGCCGCACGGCGCGACGACGCTGCCCGGCGGCAGGCCGGCCGGTGGGTCGAAGGGGTCACTTGCGCACAGCGTGGGCTCGGCGCCGGCGGCGAGCGCAGCGACGTAGGCCCGAGTCACGTCATCGGTCTTGTCCAGGATGACTTGCCCGGCGCGCACCGGCGCGACCAACCGCTGCCGGTTCAAGTCCACGAAGGTGATGCCCTCGGTGGTTCGCCTGACCACGATCGGCGGCAGACGGTCGGCAGCACCCATGACCGCAGTCATCTGCAGCGTGGTTCGCGCCCCGGGCGCCATGCGCACCCCGAGCAGGTCCAGCAGCGTGGACGGAATCTGGGCCAGCGTCGAGGCCTTGCCGTGGCTGCGACCAGCGAGTGCAGCGTACTTCGCGTACAGGTCCGGATGATTCCGCCTGGCGGCAGCGTTGAAGTACAGCAGCAGCGGAATGCGCACCATCTCGTGGCTGAAGCGCGCGGAGTCGTGGCCGGTACCCGGGAGCTCGCCGTGGTCCGGAAAGTACAGCATCACCATCGGCCGCGACTGAGCCTCGACGAACCGCAGCGCATTGGCGACCGCGTAGTCGACGTAGCGCAAGGTCGAGTCGTAGGCCTCGGTCGCCTTGCGGACCGCGCCGTCGTCGGTCAGTGCGAAATCGTCGACGCTGGCCAGGGTCTGGTCGACCGGCGCTCGAAACGCCGGCGGGACGTGGTCCAGGTAGATGCCGTGCCCCGCATAGGAGTGGAAAAAGACAACGGCCGCTGCATCGGTGGGCGCCCAGTCACGGGGGTTGATCCGCTGCGCGAAGAACTCGTGGTCAAAAGGGCGCTCCATCACGTCGTCCCGGTTGCCGGCAAGCCGGGAGTCAGTGCTGTAGACGGTGGACCGCGCGTTCCGGAAGACGATCGACGACGCCTGGTTCCAGGTTCCGGCCATGCCCTGATTGCTGACCAGCGACACCGGCAGGCCCGCCGCCATCAGCACGTCGACGACCGACACCCGGCGGCGCTCGCCGATCGGCAGGTAAGCCTGGTTCGCATCAAGACCGAACGACAGCGCTTCGAGCAGGGAAGTGCTGGTATGCGTGTGCGTCGAGAACACGTTGTTGAAGACGAGCACCCCTGGGGTCTGGCGTGCGAGTTCGGCCAGCTGAGGCGTGGTCTGGCGCGCGTAGCCGTACAAGCTCATGTGCAGCGCCGAGGTCGACTCGCCGATGTAGACCAGCAGATCGATCGGCGCGCCGCTGCGCTGCATCGCCGGCGACGGTGACGCGAAGTTGCGCCTGACTCTGACGAAGTCCGCCGAGTTGCTGAGGTACAGCGAGATCGATGCCGCCGCCGTCTGATAGACCGCCAGACCCATCAATCCCCAGGCCGCAATCGCCACGATCGAGGCCTGCCGCCGAGCGCTGCCCGGCGCCAACCGCAGCAGCCGCTGCAGCAGCACGAACGCGGCGCCGGCGGCCGCCGCGTACAGGCCCAGCCATGCCAGGCTGAGGTGGGGCCGCAGCACTTCGCCGGCCGTGGTGAACCAGAAGCGGGCCTCGTCGAGATCGAAATCGGTCGCCTCGGCGAACGAATCGGCGCCGAGCGACTGGAGCAGCTTCGCCACCGGCAGATACCAGGCGAGCCAGGCGACCCCGACCACGGCAAATACGGCCGCACGCACCCATGCCCGCCGCTGCAGCTGGAGCAGCGCCAGGAACGCAGTCCCCATGAGGAACAGGAGTTCAGCCGGTGTTCGCTCGGCAAACTTGGCGGCGGCCCGGCGCAGGATCTGCAGCGCCGCCTGCTGCTGTTGCGCCGACGCAACCGACACGGACACCAAGGCGACCGCGACGACCACGATCACGGTCGCTGCAACCAGCCTCGAGCGCAGCCTCATGAACGCAAGTGTGCTTCGGTCTCGGGGTGCATGCGGGCACCTTGTCGAAAGCACGATCCTAGCGATTCGTTACCGCGAACCCCAGGGGGCACGCGTGCTGAAGCGGTAACCAGCTGCGTCCGCCCCGCTGACATGAGCGGCGGCCCGCGTGCCGGGCAGACGGATCGGTCCGCGTCAGATCGCCCAGCGAACCACCAGATGGTGATAGATCCGGTACAGCAGGTAGCTGAGCAGCAGCAGCACCGGCATGAAGGCGACGAAGTCGACCACGGTGTGCGGATCGAACACCTTCACCCCGCGCACCCTGGCGTTGACGACGAACATGATCATCGAGATCTCGCCGCAGAACAGCACGAAGCGCGTCGGCCATCGGCCCAGGCGCGGCTGAAGCCACCGCACCGAGCTCAGCAGCAGGATCGTGATGCACAAGAAGCCGAGCGGGAAAAACGCCGGATGAAGCTGCGAGAGCGCGAAGAGCAAGATGCACAGCAGGTGCCAAGGGAGCCGGTCGAGGCGTGCGAAGCCATCGGTCCCGCTGCGCGCCAGCCAGACACCGAGCAGCACTTCGGGCAGATGACCGATCAAGGTGCTGAAAGTGCTGAAGCCTTGCGGTCCACCGAGAAGGAAGCCCGCATAGATCAACAGATAGGAGACGAGGAACGGGACCCAGACACTGCGCCCGACGAAGCCCGAACTCACCCGGTACAGCCACGGAAACAGCAGATAGAGCTGGATGATCAGCGCGAAGAACCAGAAGGGCCCCGCGAACATCTGGTACTTCCACTCCATCGAGAAGCTGCTGATCGTCGTCCCCAGCAGGAAGGTGTTGCGCAGGATCAGCAGCCAATCGACCGACTGCCGCGGCGCCAGGACCGCCGCCGCGACGTAGAAGACGATGCCGAAGGCCAGCAGGAAGTAGATCTTGCGCAGCCGGTGCACGATGAACTCGAGATCCGTTCCGCGGTGCCGCTGATACTGAACCGACAGCCCGTATGCACTGAAGAAGATGAAGAGCTGGACGCCGTAGTGCCCGAGGAAGCTGAAGATCGCGGCGATCCCCGAGTCGAAGTCCAGTGCGGCCAGGTACCCGAGGAACGCATGAATGTTCTCCGCCTTGAACTCCATCTCGTTCTCGATCCCGAACCCCTTCCTGACGTGGAAGAAGTTGTGGGTCACGATCAGCAGGATCCCGATCCCCTTGAAGAAGGTGGTGTCGGTCCTGCTGAAGGTCGCGGCCGGGGCGTCGGTCGACGTTGGATGTGCAACCATGTGTTCTCGATCGGGCAGCTGTCCGCGGGCGCAGTTTCACCGGTGCCGCTGGGAGCAGCAGGCCTCGCCGCGGTCGCACCCGGGCAGACCGCACGGCGAGCCGCACTCTAAAGCCGCTGGCAGCGCCGCAACCAATGGTCGACCGC
>CAZKCJ010000018.1:0-3374 GCA_964550885.1 uncultured Rubrivivax sp.
TGCCTGATCGGCCTGAGCGGCGGCGTCGACAGCTCCTACGTCACCTACCTGGCCAAGGCGAAGTTCGGCCTGCGGCCGCTGCTGTACCACGTGGACGCCGGCTGGAACTCGCAGCTGGCGGTCAACAACATCGAGAAGCTGGTCGACGGCCTGGGGCTGGACCTGTACACCGAGGTGGTCGACTGGCCGGAGATGCGCGACCTGCAGCTGGCCTTCTTCAAGGCCCAGGTGCCGCACCTGGACACGCCGCAGGACCACGCCTTCTTCGCCGGGCTGCACAACTTCGCGGCCAAGCACGGCGTCAAGTACATCCTGACCGGCGCCAACTACTCGACCGAGTGCGTGCGCGAGCCGCTGGAGTGGCACTACCACGCGAGCGACCTTCGCCAGCTGAAGGACATCCACCGCCGCTTCGGCAGCCGGCCACTGAAGAACTTCCCGCTGGCCGACGTGCTGAAGTTCAAGGTCTACGACCGCTTCATCAAGGGCGTGCAGGTGGTCAAGCCGCTGAACTACGTGCCCTACCTCAAAGAGCAGGCGATGCAGGAGCTGATCGACAAGTTCGGCTGGCAGCGCTACGCCCACAAGCACTACGAGAGCCGCTTCACCCGCTTCTACGAGGGCTACTGGCTGCCCAGCAAGTTCGGCTACGACAAGCGCCGCGCGCACTTCTCCAGCCTGATCCTGACCGGCCAGCTGACGCGCGACGAGGCGCTGGCGAAGATCGCGCAGCCCGCCTACGACGAGGCCACGCTCGCGCAGGACTTCGAGTACGTCGCCACCAAGCTCGGCCTGACGGTGACCGAGCTGCGCGCGCTGCACGACGGGCCGAACCGGACCTATCGCGACTACGCGCACTCGATGGCGGTGATGGAGCTGGGCAACCGCGTGCTGCGCGCGTTCGGCGTGCAGCGTGCGCTGATCCGATGATCGGCATCGTCGACTACGGCCTGGGCAACATCCAGGCCTTCGCCAACGTCTACCGGCGGCTGGGCATCGAGGCGCGGGTCGCGCGCCGCGCCGAAGAGCTGGCCGGCGTGCAGCGGCTGATCCTGCCCGGCGTGGGCGCCTTCGACCACGCGATGGCGCTGCTGCAGGCCTCGGGCCTGCGCGCGCCGCTGGACGAGCTGGTGCTCGAGCGGCGGCTGCCGGTGCTGGGCGTGTGCGTGGGCATGCAGATCCTCGCGCGCGGCAGCGACGAGGGCCAGCTGCCCGGCCTGGGCTGGATCGACGGCCACGTGCGCCGCCTGGGCGACCAGCCGCAGCTCGCCGGCCTGCCGCTGCCGCACATGGGCTGGAACGACGTGCAGCCCACGCCCGGCGAGCCGCTGTTCGCCGGCATGGAAGGCGACGCGCGCTTTTACTTCCTGCACTCGTACTGCTTCGACTGCGCGCGCCCCGACGAGCAGGTCGCGGCGCGCGCGCGCTACGGCATCGAGTTCGCCTGCGCGGTGCGCCACGGCCACATCGCCGGCGTGCAGTTCCACCCCGAGAAGAGCCACCACTGGGGCACCGGGCTGCTGCGCAACTTCGCGCTCGCCGCGTGACGAGCATGCTGCGTCCGCGCATCATCGCCAGCCTGCTGGTGCACGACGGCGGCCTGGTCAAGACCGTCGGCTTCAAGGAGCCGAAGTACGTCGGCGACCCGGTCAACGCGGTCAAGATCTTCAACGAGAAGGAGTGCGACGAGCTCGCGGTGTTCGACATCGACGCCACCGTGCGCGGCGCCGAGCCCGACTACCGGCTGATCGCCGACCTGGCGGCAGAGTCGCGGATGCCGCTGGCCTACGGCGGCGGCGTGCGCACCGCGGCGCAGGCCAAGCGGATCGTCGGCCTGGGCATCGAGAAGGTCTGCGTCAGCGCCGCGGCGGTGGCCGACCCGCCGCTGGTCACGCGCATCGCCGACGAAGTCGGCAGCCAGAGCGTGGTCGTGGTCCTCGACCACAAGCGCAAGCTGCTCGGCCGCGGCTACGAGGTGTGCACGCACAACGGCCGTCGCGCCACCGGCCTGCCGCTGGTGGAGACCGCGCTGCAGATGCAGCAGCGCGGCGCCGGCGAGATCGTGCTCAACTCGATCGACGCCGACGGCCGCATGAAGGGCTACGACCTGGAGCTGGCGCGGCAGCTGCGCGCGCAGCTGCGCGTGCCGCTGACCGTACTCGGCGGCGCCGGCTCGCTCGCCGACATCGAGGCGCTGGTGCGCTGCTGCGACGGTGTCGTCGGCGCGGCCGCCGGCAGCCTGTTCGTCTTCAAGGGCGCGCTGCGCGCCGTGCTCATCAACTACCCGAACCCGCAGCAGCGCGACCAGATCGCGCGCGCTGCGCGCTGAACCCATGTTCACCGACCGCACCCTGCTCGTCACCGGCGGTACCGGCAGCTTCGGCAACGCGGTGCTGCGCCGCTTCCTGGACTCCGGGCTGCGCGAGATCCGCGTCTTCAGCCGCGACGAGAAGAAGCAGGAGGACATGCGCCGGCGCTACCGGCACCCGAAGCTGATGTTCTACGTCGGCGACGTGCGCGATGTGCGCAGCGTCGCCGCCGCGATGCGCGGCGTCGACTACGTGTTCCACGCGGCCGCGCTCAAGCAGGTGCCGAGCTGCGAGTTCCACCCGATGGAGGCGGTGCGCACCAACGTGCTCGGCACCGAGAACGTGCTCGAGGCGGCGATCGGCGCGGGCGTGCAGCGCGTGGTCTGCCTGTCCACCGACAAGGCGGTCTACCCGATCAACGCGATGGGCATCTCCAAGGCGATGATGGAGAAGGTGATGGTCGCCACCTCGCGCAACCTCGACGGCACGCGCACGGTGATCTGCGGCACGCGCTACGGCAACGTGATGGCCTCGCGCGGCTCGGTGATCCCGCTGTTCGTAGACCAGGTGCTGGCGGGCAAGCCGATCACGATCACCGACCCGTCGATGACCCGCTTCATGATGACGCTGGACGACGCGGTCGAGCTGGTGCTGTACGCGTTCCGGCACGGCGCCAACGGCGACATCTTCGTGCAGAAGGCGCCGGCGGCGACGGTGCAGGTGCTGGCGCAGGCGCTGCGCGAGCTGATGCAGCGCCCGCAGCACGAGCTGCGCGTGATCGGCACCCGCCACGGCGAGAAGCTGTACGAGACGCTGCTCAGCCGCGAGGAGCTGGCCACCGCCGAGGACCTGGGCGAGTACTACCGCGTGCCGCCGGATGCGCGCGACCTGAACTACGACAAGTTCTACGACCGCGGCGAGCCGCGCCTGAGCGGCTCCGAGGACTACAACTCGCACAACACCCGCCGGCTCGACCTCGACGGGATGAAGGCCCTGCTGCTGAAGCTCGACTTCATGCAGCGGATCGCGCGCGGCGAGCCGGCAGCATCCGAGGACTGATGGGCG
>CAZKCJ010000018.1:3384-5521 GCA_964550885.1 uncultured Rubrivivax sp.
TAGTTGTAAAAAACGTGCGCCAGCAAAATCATCCAGATGGTAAATTGTATCAGCAGCCGAGGACTGATGGGCGGTCAAGCGCAGCCGGCCGCCGCGGCGCAGCGCACGCTCGACGCGGCCCAGGTCGAGGCCTTCTATCACGACGAGTTCGTGGCCGATCAGACCCGCCAGTTCCTCGAGCTCACGCGCAGCGCCGAAGCCGGCGTGCTGGTCGACGTCGGCGGCGGCTGCGGCTTCTTCGCGCGGCGGCTGCAGCAGCTGCAGCCGCGCTGGCGGGTGCGCGTGCTCGACGCCGACGCGAGGTCGGTCGAGACCGCCCGCGCCGCCGGTGTCGACGCGGTGCGGGGCGACGCGCTGCGGCCGGACTTGCACGGCGACGAGCGGATGGCGAGCTTCAACCTGATCCTGCACCACCTGGTCGCCGCGAGCGACGCCGGCACGCTGCGGCTGCAGCAGCAGGCGCTCGCCGCCTGGCGAGGGCAGGCGCGCGCGCTCTTCGTCAACGAGTACATCTACGAGTCCTTCGTCGCCGAGCTGTCGGGCTGGCTGATCTACCAGGTCACGAGCAGCCGCATCCTCAGCTGGATCGGCGCGCGGCTCGCGCGGATCGCGCCGGCGTTCAAGGCCAACACCTTCGGCGTCGGCGTGCGTTTCCGCTCGCACGGCGACTGGGAGCGGCGGGTCTTCGTCCCGGCCGGCTGGCGCGTGCAGCAGCGCCTGCGCGGCAGCGACGAGCCGGTGTCGCCGGCCTGGCGGCTGCTGCTGATCAGGTCGATCCACCGCGACAGCTTTCTGCTCGTGCCCGCCGACGACGGCGGCACGGGGCCGGCGCAACCCACCCCATGAACCTCGTCATCCTCGGCGCCGGCGGCTTCATCGGCCGCAACCTCGGCTGGCACCTGCGCGAAGCCGGGCACACGGCAATCACCGGCATCACCCGCGCCGATCCGCCCGACGCGGTGGCCGCGGCGCTGCGCGCAGCCGACTTCGTGTTCCACCTGGCCGGCGTCAACCGCCCCGACGATCCGGCCGACTTCGCGCGCGGCAACGCCGACTACACCGCCGCGCTGGCGCAGCAGCTGCGCGCGCTCGGCCGCGCGGTGCCGGTGGCCTTCGCGTCGTCGACGCAGGCGGCGCTGGACAACCCCTACGGCCGCAGCAAGCTCGCCGCCGAGGAGGCGCTGCTCGCCTACGGCCGCGCCAGCGGTGCGCCGGTCCACCTGCTGCGGCTGACCAACGTCTTCGGCAAGTGGGCGCGGCCCTTCTACAACTCGGCGGTCGCGACCTTCTGCCACCAGGCCGCCCGCAGCGAGCCGCTGTCGGTCAACGACCCGGCGGCGCCGCTGCGGCTGATCTACGTCGACGACGTGGTGGCAGCGCTGGCCGCGCTGCTCGCCGGCACGACGCCGTCGGGCTTCGTCGACACCGGCCCGGTGTACGCGACCAGCGTCGGCGAAGTGGCGGCACTGCTGCGCGGCTTCGCGGCGGGCCGGCAGCAGCTGCGCGCGCCGTGCGCCGGCGCAGGCCTGGAGCGCGCGCTGTACGCGACCTGGCTCACGCACCTCGCACCGGAGGCCTTCGCCTACACGGTGCCGCGCCACGCCGATGCACGCGGCGAGTTCGTCGAGATGTTGAAGACGCCGAACTGCGGCCAGTTCAGCTACTTCACCGCGCTGCCGGGCGTGACCCGCGGCGCGCACTACCACCACACCAAGACCGAGAAGTTCCTGGTGCTGCAGGGCACGGCGCGCTTCGGCTTTCGCCACATCGACGACGGCCGCACCCACGAGCTGGTGGTGCGCGGCGGCGAAGGCCGGATCGTCGACACCGTGCCCGGCTGGACCCACGACATCCGCAACATCGGCGACGAGCTGCTGATCGTGATGCTGTGGGCCAACGAGGTCTTCGACCGCGAGCACCCGGACACGGTCGCGATGCAGGTGCAGCCATGAACCACCCCCAACCACCCGCAGCGGCGGCGCCCACCCCGCAGGATCCAGGCGCCGGGCCAGCGCCGGCGGGCCGGCTCAAGGTGCTGACGGTCGTCGGCACGCGCCCCGAGATCATCCGGCTGTCGCGGGTGATCGCGCGGCTGGACGAGCACTGCGCGCACGTGCTGGTGCACACCGGGCAGAAC
>CAZKCJ010000018.1:5531-16250 GCA_964550885.1 uncultured Rubrivivax sp.
CCACGACTACGAGCTGAACCAGGTCTTCTTCGACGACCTGGGCGTGCGCAAGCCCGACCACTTCCTGGCCGCGGCCGGCGGCACGGCGGCGCAGACCATCGGCAACGTGATCATCGCCGTCGACCGCGTGCTCGAGGCCGAGCGCCCCGAGGCGATGCTGGTCCTCGGCGACACCAACAGCTGCCTGGCGGTGATCCCGGCCAAGCGGCGCAAGATCCCGATCTTCCACATGGAGGCGGGCAACCGCTGCTTCGACCAGCGCGTGCCCGAGGAGACCAACCGGCGCATCGTCGACCACACCGCCGACCTCAACCTGACCTACAGCTCGATCGCGCGCGAGTACCTGCTGCGCGAGGGCCTGCCGCCTGACCTGGTGATCAAGACCGGAAGCCCGATGTTCGAGGTGCTGACGCACTACCGCGCGGCGATCGACGCGTCGGACGTGCTGCAGCGGCTGCAGCTCGATCCGGGCGGCTACTTCGTCGTCAGCGCGCACCGCGAGGAGAACGTCGACGGCGACGGCCCCTTCGGGCGGCTGGTGGCGGTGCTGAACAGCGTCGCCGCCACCTACCGGCTGCCGGTGATCGTGTCCACCCACCCGCGCACGCGCAAGCGCGTCGACGCGCTGGGCATCGCCTTCGACCCGCTGGTGCGGCTGCTCAAGCCGCTGGGCTTCCACGACTACGTGAAGCTGCAGCTGCACGCGTGCGCGGTGCTGTCCGACAGCGGCACGATCAACGAGGAGTCGTCGATCCTGAACTTCCCGGCCCTGAACCTGCGCGAGGCGCACGAGCGCCCCGAGGGCATGGAGGAAGCCGCGGTGATGATGGTCGGCCTGAGCGCAGCGCGCGTGCACCAGGGCCTGGCGATCCTCGCGTCGCAGCCGCGCGGCGCGCAGCGCGGCCTGCGGCTGGTGGCCGACTACGCGATGCCCAACGTGTCGGACAAGGTGCTGCGCATCATCCACAGCTACACCGACTACGTGCGCCGCGTCGTCTGGCGCGAGCATCCTTGAGCGCGGGCGCAGCCCGGCCGCCGCTTGCGGCACCGGAAGGCACGACCACGCCGGCGCCAAGCCCTCCGGCCGCACCGCGGCCGCTGCGGCTGCTGGTGCTGAGCCAGTACTTCTGGCCCGAGGACTTCCGCGTCAACGACCTGGTGGCCGAGCTGGCCGCGCGCGGCCATGCGGTCACGGTGCTCACCGGCGTGCCGAACTACCCCGGCGGCGAGGTCTTCCCCGACTTCGCGCGCGACCCGTCGGCCTACGCCGCGCACGCCGGCGCACAGGTCCTGCGCGTGCCGCTGCGCCCGCGCGGCCAGGGCAAGTGGCGGCTGGTGCTCAACTACTGGAGCTTCGTCTTCTGGGGCACGCTGCTCGGGCCGTGGCGCCTGCGCGGGCGCGCGTTCGACGCGGTCTTCGTGTTCCAGACCTCGCCGGTCACCGCGGCGCTGCCGGCGCTGCTGATCGGCCGGATCAAGCGCGCGCCGGTGCTGATGTGGGTGCTGGACCTGTGGCCCGACACGCTGGCCGGGGTCGGCGTGCTGCGCTCGCCGCGGGCGCTGGCGACGGTGGGCCGGCTGGTGGCCTTCATCTACCACCGCTGCGCGCGCGTGCTGATCGCGTCGCGCGCGTTCGCACCGAACATCGCGCGCTGGGGCGGCACGCCCGAGCGCATCCGCTACTTCCCCAACTGGGTCGAGCCGGTCTACGCCAGCCAGGACGACGACGGCCGGGTCGCACCCGAGCTGGCACCGTACGCCGCGACCTTCAACCTGATGTTCGCCGGCAACCTGGGCGAGGCGCAGGATCTGCCGGCGATCGTGCAGGCCGCGGCGCTGCTGCGCGACGAGCGTCCGCAGCTGCGCTGGCTGATCGTCGGCGACGGCCGCGCCGCGGACGCGCTGCGCGCGGCGATCGCCGCGCAGGGGCTGGGCGAGCGCGTGCTGCTGCTCGGCCGCCATCCGCCCGAGCGCATGCCGGCCTTCTTCCGCGGCGCGCAGGCGCTGCTGGTGACGCTGAAGGCCGACCCGGTGTTCGCGCTGACCGTCCCCGGCAAGGTGCAGAGCTACCTGGCGGCCGGGCGCCCGCTGCTGGGCATGCTCGACGGCGAGGGCGCGCGCGTGATCGACGAAAGCGGCGCCGGCTTCACCGCCCCGGCCGGCGACGCCGCGGGGCTCGCCGCCGCGGTGCGCCGGCTGATCGACCTGCCCGATGCGGCGCGCGCGGCGATGGGCGAAGCCGGCCGCGCCTACGCCGAGCGTGAGTTCGACCGCGCGACGCTGATCGCCGCGCTCGAACGCTGGCTGGTCGAGTGCGCCGCCACGCCTGCCGGCGCCGGCAGCGCACCGCGGTAGGCAGCCGCAGCGCGCGGGCTCCGGCATCGATCTGGTCGCGAGCGGCGATCGACCCGGCCGCAGTCCGGGCCTGCCGGCGCAACGGCGCGGCGCTTCAGCGCTCGCTGCAGATCGGCCACCCGGCAGCGTCCGTGCGCGCGCTGGCCGGGTTCAGGCTGCGCCCACGATGCGCCCGATCTCCGCCACCGGCAGCACCTCGACCCCGGCCGCCAGCGGATAGCGCCGCGACACCGGTGCGACGACGAACGCGCGCTCGATCGCCAGGTCCTGCAGCGCCTGCCAGAAGCCCTTGGCCGGCTTCGGCGCGGCCGAGAACTTGACCTCGATCCCGACCCGACCCGCCGGGCCGTCGACCACCAGGTCGAGTTCCGCTCCCGCCGCCGTGCGGTAGAAGCCGAGCTGCGCGCCGGCCGGCAGCGCGGCCGCCACCTGCTCGACCACGAAGCCCTCCCACGACGCGCCGGCCACCGGGTGCCCCTGCAGCTGCTGCACCGTCGCCAGCCCGAGCAGCGCGTGCAGCAGGCCGCTGTCGCGCACGTAGACCTTCGGCGACTTCACCAGGCGCTTGCCGACGTTGGCCAGGACCGGCTCCAGGCGCCGCACCATCAGCGTGTCGACCAGGGTGTCGAGGTAGCGGGTGGCGGTCGCGTGCGACGCGCCGCCCAGCGAGCGGCCGAGCTGCGACGCGTTGAACAGCTGCCCGTGCAGGTGCGCGAGCATCGTCCAGAAGCGGCGCAGCGTCTCGGCCGGCACGCGCACGCCCAGCGCCGGCAGGTCGCGCTGCAGGAAGGTGGCGATGAAGTCCTGCCGCCACTGGAACGCCGCCTCGTCGTCGCCTGCCAGGTAGCTCAGCGGATAGCCGCCGCGCAGCCACAGCGTCTGGGTGGTCGCCAGGTCGGCCTCGAGCTCCGCCGCCAGCAGCGGCGTCAGCTCGACGTACGCGACCCGCCCGGCCAGCGATTCGCTCGTCTGGCGCAGCAGCGCGCCCGAGGCCGAGCCCAGCAGCAGGAAGCGGCCGGCGCGCCGGTCGGCGTCGATCTCGGGGCGCAGCTGCGCGAACAGCGCCGGCAGGTGCTGCACCTCGTCGAGCACGACCAGCCGCTCGCGGTGCAGCGGCAGGAACAGCTCGGGGTGGCCCAGCACCGCGCGGTCCGACTCGCGCTCCAGGTCGAGCACGATCGCGCCCGCGTGCGCCGCCGCGATCGCCTGCGCCAGCGTGGTCTTGCCGACCTGGCGCGGCCCGAGCAGGACCACCGCCGGATAGCGGGCGAGGCGCTGCTCGATCGTGGCCTGCAGGCGGCGCAACAACATCATTGCATTCTGATCGCATGGCGATCAAAATGCAATGATCGAGCTTGGAGTTCAACCGGCGAGCAGCCGCTCCAGGATCGCGGCGATCCGCTCGCCGGTGCGCCCGTCCCACAGCGGCGGGATCGATCCGCTCTTCCAGCGGCCTTCGAACAGCCGCGCGAACGCCGGCCGCAGCGCCGCCGGGTCGGTGCCGATCAGCTCGTTGGTGCCGAGCGTGACCGTCTCCGGCCGCTCGGTGGTGTCGCGCAGGGTCATGCAGGGCACGCGCAGCACCGTCGTCTCCTCGGTGATGCCGCCGCTGTCGGTGATCACGCCCTTCGCCTGCCGCACCAGGTAGTTGAACTCCAGGTACGGCTGCGGCTCGACGACCAGCAGGTTGGCCGGCAGCCCGGGCAGCGCCGCCAGCGTCTTGGCGGTGCGCGGGTGCACCGGGAACACCACCGGCAGGCCGCGTGCGCCGCTGCAGATCGCGTCGATCAGCCGCGCCAGCCCCGCCGGGTCGTCGACGTTCGCCGGCCGGTGCAGCGTGGTCACGAAGTAGCCGCCGGGCTCGAGCCCGGCCTCGACCCAGAAGGCCGGCGCGCGCAGCCGCGGCAGGTTCGCCAGCAGCGTGTCGATCATCGTGTTGCCGACGAAGAAGATGCGCTCGTCCTCGACCCCGGCGCGCTTCAGGTTGGCGTTGGCGACCTCGCTGGTGGTGAAGAACCAGTTGGTGATCGAATCGGTGACGAGCCGGTTGATCTCCTCGGGCATGCCCCAGTCGCCGGAGCGAATGCCGCCCTCGACGTGCGCCACCGGCACGCGCAGCTTCTGCGCGGCGATCGCGCAGGCCATGGTCGAGGTGACGTCACCGACCACCAGGCACAGCGCGCTCGGCGACTCGAGCAGCAGCCGCTCGTAGCGGGTCATGATCGCGGCGCTCTGCTCGGCCTGGCTGCCCGAACCGGCCTCGAGGTTGACGTCCGGCTGCGGGATGCCGAGCTGGGTGAAGAACTCGCCCGACATGCGTGCGTCGTAGTGCTGGCCGGTGTGGACCAGGCGGGTGCCCAGCCGGCTGCCGGCGGCCCGCCGCTCGCCGATCGCGCGCAGGATCGGCGCGATCTTCATGAAGTTGGGCCGCGCGCCGGCGATCACGTCGACGCGCGGTTCGCGCTGGGTTGAGGGTCGGTCGTTCATCTCGTGGTTCCGTCGGCACACGCGCACCATCGGCTGCGTGCAGCCGCCGGGGCGCTGTGACTCTAGCCTGCACCCGCTCGGCCGCGCATTGCGTCAGCCTGCAGCCGCGGCCGGCGGCCGGTACTCCGGCACGGCCTGCGCGAGCTGCGCGCGCACCTGCGCGTCGTCGGGTGCGTCGTCGCGCGCATCGGCCTGCTCGCCGGCCCAGCGCAGCAACGCGGCGACGTCGCCGGCGGCCGGCGGCAGCTGCGCGATCCGTAGCCGCGCGATCGGCGTAGGCACGCTGGCGTCGGTGGCGGCCAGCAGCTCCTCGTACAGCTTCTCGCCCGGGCGCAGGCCGGTGAACTCGATCGCGATCTCGTCGGGCTCGTTTCCGGCCAGGCGGATCAGGTCGCGCGCCAGGTCGACGATGCGCACCGGCTCGCCCATGTCGAGCACCAGCACCTGGCCGCTCTCACCGATCGCCGCGGCCTGCAGCACCAGCCGTGCCGCCTCGGGGATCGTCATGAAGTAGCGGATGATGTCCGGGTGGGTCACGGTCACCGGCCCGCCGCGCTCGATCTGCTCCTTGAACTTCGGGATCACGCTGCCGCTGGAGCCAAGCACGTTGCCGAAGCGCACCGCGATGAAGCGGGTGGCCGCGGCGCCGGTGGCCGGTCGCGCCGCCTGCTGCGCAGCGAGCTGCGCGATCACCATCTCGGCCGCGCGCTTGGTCGCGCCCATCACGTTGGTCGGGTTCACCGCCTTGTCGGTGCTGATCAGCACGAAGCGCTCGGCCTGCACCTCGGCCGCGGCGCGCGCCGCGTACCAGGTGCCCAGCGTGTTGTTGCGCAGCGCGGCGAACGCGTTGCCCTCCTCCATCAGCGGCACGTGCTTGTAGGCGGCGGCGTGGAACACCACCTGCGGCCGCCATCGCGCGAAGACCTGCCGCAGCTGCGGCAGGTCCTTGACGTCGCCGATCAGGCGCGCGAGCGGCAGCGCGGGGTAGCGCTCGCCCAGCTCCTGCTCGATCGCGTACAGGTTGAACTCGCTCTGCTCGAGCAGCACCAGCCGCGCCGGTGCGAAGCGCGCCGCCTGGCGGCACAGCTCGGCGCCGATGCTGCCGCCGGCGCCGGTGATCAGCACCGTCCTGCCCGTCAGCACTGCGCCGACGCCGGCTTCGTCGAGCTGCACCGGCTCGCGCCCGAGCAGGTCGGCGGGCTCGATCTCGCGCACCCGCGGATGGTGCCGGTCCGCGTCGGCCAGCTCCGCTGCGCTGGGCACCGTCAGCACCGGCAGGCCGGTGGCCGCAGCCAGCTCGAGCACGCGCCGGCGCTGCGCCGCCGACAGCGACGGCAGCGCGACCACCACGTGGGTGGCCGCGCCGCGCACGCCGGCGTCGCGCACCGCCTGCAGCGGCCCCAGCACCGGCACGCCGGCGATGCGCGCGCCCTGCTTGGCCGGGTCGTCGTCGAACAGGCCCAGCACCGTCCAGCCCTGGTGGTGGATGCCGGCCAGCAGCCAGCGCGCGGCCTCGCCGGCGCCGAGGATCAGCGCACGTCGCACCTCGCCGCTGCCGCCGGTGATGCGCGCGCGCGCGTGCTCGTACAGCATCCGGTAGAGGATGCGCACCAGGATCACGCCCATCAGCGTGACCACCGGGTGCAGCGCCAGCACCGCGCGCGGCACCGCGACCAGCCCCAGGCCGATCACCGCCGCCGCGCTGCCGCTGCCGGCCAGCGCGCAGGCCAGCGTCAGCCGCTTGACCTCGCCGAAGCCGGAGAAGCGCCACATGCCCTGCGGCACCCGCAGCGCGACGAACACCGCCAGGTACGCGGCGATCACGCCCAGCAGCACCAGGCCGTCGTACCACGGTCGCGCGCCGATCCAGCGCTCGAAGCCCAGCCTGAACAGGTAGGTGACGTTCCAGCAGGCGGCGATCACCAGCGCGTCGACCAGCAGCGACAGCGGCTGCCGGTACGGCCGCAGCCGCGCGAGCAGCACGTCCAGCCGGTGCCACGGGCCGTGTGCAGCGGCGGGCACAGCGGCGACCGCGCGGTCGCTCACGGCAGCCGCTCCTGGCCGGCGCGGCCGGGTGCAGAGCTGCGCGCAGTCGACGCCACGATGCGCAGCACGCGCCGCGGCGGCGCAAGCTCGGGCTGCGCGCCGCCGATCATCGCGCCGCCATCTGGCGCAGCGTGCACAGCAGCACGCGCAGGTCCGATTATAGCGTCGCGCGCTCGGCGTAGTCGGCGGCGAGCTGCAGCTTGTGCGGCAGGATCACCTCGATGTACTCGCGCTCGGGGTCGGCCGCGCGCGCCAGCCGCGCGCTCTCGTCCAGATAGGCGAGCGCCGCCGGGCTGGTGATGCCGGGCTTGAGCGCCAGCGCGCGCGCGCGCAGCGCCGCCGGGTAGTGCGCGACGTAGCGCGGCACTTCGGGCCGCGGTCCGACCAGGCTCATGTGGCCGGCGAGCACGTCCAGCAGCTGCGGCAGCTCGTCCAGCCGCGTGCGCCGCAGCCACGCGCCGGCGCGGGTGATCCGCGGGTCGGCGCCGACGGTCAGCAGCGGTCCGCGCCGGTCGGCGTCGGCGACCATCGTGCGGAACTTGCGGATGCGGAAGATCCGCCCGCCGCGGCCCACGCGCTCCTGCCGGTACAGCGCCGGGCCGGGCGAGTCGAGCCGGATCCACAGCGCGATCAAGGCCATCGGCAGCGCCAGCAGCAGCAGCGCGACGCTCGCGCCGATCAGGTCGAACGCGCGCTTGGCCATCGTCGCCGGGCGGCACCGCGCTCAGCCGCCCAGCGCCGCGCGCACCGCGTCGATCACGCGCTGCACGTCGGCGTCGCTCATCCGGGTGTAGATCGGCAGGCTCGCCAGGCGCTCGTACGCGCGCTGGCTGTGCGGGAACTGCGCCGGCTGCAGCGCGTAGCGCTCGCGCCAGTAGGGCTGCAGGTGCAGCGGGATGTAGTGCACGCTGCAGCCGATGCCCTGCTCGAACAACCGCTCGATGAAGCGGTCGCGCGCGACCCCGGCGTCGTCACCCAGCCGCAGCGGGTACAGGTGCCAAGCGTGCAGTTCACCGGCGGCCGGCCGCGGCGGCGTGCGCAGCGGCAGCCCGGCGAAGCCGGCGTCGTAGGCGGCGGCGATCTGCGCGCGCCGCTGCTGGAAGGCGTGCGCCCTCTTCAGCTGCTGCAGCCCGAGCGCGGCGGCGATGTCGGTCAGGTTGTACTTGAAGCCGGGTGCGACGATCTCGTAGGCCCAGCTCGGCACCTTCGCGGTGAAGCGGTCGAAGGCGTCGCGGCTGATGCCGTGCAGCCGCATCACGCGCGCGCGCTGCGCCAGCGCCGCGTCGCGCGTGACCAGCATGCCGCCCTCGCCGGTGGTGATCGTCTTGTTCGCGTAGAAGCTGAACACGGCCGCGTCGCTGCGCAGCGTGCCGACGAGCGCGCCGCCGCTGGTCGCCGGCAGCGCGTGCGCGGCGTCCTCGACCACCCGCAGCCCGTGCCGCTGCGCGATCGCCAGCAGCGCGGGCATGTCGGCGGCCAGCCCGCCGTAGTGCACCGGCACGATCGCCTTGGTGCGCGGCCCGACCGCCGCTGCCACCGCCGCCGGGTCGATGCACAGCGTCGCCGGGTCGATGTCGACCAGCTTCACGTCGGCGCCGAGGTAGCGCACGACTTCGGCGGTGGCGGTGAAGGTGTGGGTGGTGGTGATCACCTCGTCGCCGGGGCCGATGCCCAGCGCCTCCAGCGCCAGGTGCAGCCCGGCGGTGGCCGAGTTGACCGCGATCGCCTGCAGCGACTCATCGCCGAGGAAGGCGACGAAGTCGCGCTCGAAGCGCGCAGCCTTCGGTCCGGTGGTGATCCAGCCCGAGCGCAGCGTGTCCACCACCTCGGCGATCTCGGCGTCGCCGATCTCCGGCAGCGCGAAGGGCAGGAAGGGTGCGCTCACGCAGCGGCCTCTTGCGTCGGGAGCGGCGCAGCCTGGCGGCGCCAGCCTCGGATCCGGATCACGCGGCCACCCTGCACACGGGGCTGCATCGGGGTTCGGGCTCGGGGCAGCCCGGGGCGCTCGAGCTGCATCCTCCGTGGCGACGCGCCGACGCCGGCGCGTTCACGGCCGCGTGCGGGTCGTCGTCGATGTCCGGGTTCGTGCGCAGGTCGGCACCTGAAGCGTTGAGGCGGTTGCAGCACTGTAGCCGAGCGGCACCGCCGACTTGCAGCCGCTGCTGCGGCGCGGCACCGGATCCTGGCCTTGTGCGCGAGCGCAAGGCGGCCGCCTTCGATCCAGCGCGCCGCGGCTGAGCGCCGCGTCGTCGCGCCGCCGCGGCGCTCAGCCGCCGCCGACCAGCGCGCAGGTGTGGCGCGCGATCATCAGCTCCTCGTTGGTCGGCAGCACCCAGGCCGCGACCCGGCTGGCGGGCGTCGAGATCCGCGGCTGCCCGGTGTCGTTGGCCGCCGCGTCGAGCTCGATCCCGAGCCACGCGCTGCGCGCGCACACCGCCGCGCGCACCGCGGCCGCGTGCTCGCCGATGCCCGCGGTGAACACCACCGCGTCCAGCCCGCCCAGCGCCGCCGCCAGCGAGCCGAGCTCGCGCGCGATCCGGTAGCTGAACAGCTCGACCGCGAAGCGCGCGCGCGGCTGCGTGCTGGTCAGCAGCACGCGCATGTCGCTGGACTCGCCCGACACGCCCAGCAGCCCCGACTGCTGGTACAGCAGCGCCGCGATCGCGTCCGCGTCCAGCTTCAGCTCCTGCAGCAGGTACAGCACCACGCCGGGGTCGAGCGCGCCGCAGCGCGTGCCCATCGGCAGGCCGTCGAGCGCGGTGAAGCCCATCGTCGACGCGACGCTGCACCCGCCCTGCAGCGCGCACATGCTGGCGCCGTTGCCCAGGTGCAGCACCACGGTGCGCCCGGCCGCCGCGCGCGGGTCGTGCTCGGGCAGCACGCTGGCGATGTACTCGTAGGACAGGCCGTGGAAGCCGTAGCGGCGCACGCCGCGGTCGGTGATCGCCGGCGGCAGCGCGTAGGCCTCGGCCACCGGCGGCGTGCTGCGGTGGAACGCGGTGTCGAAGCAGGCGACCTGCGCGATCCCCGGCTGCGTGCGCAGCAGCGTGCGGATCAGCGCGACGTTGTGCGGCTGGTGCAGCGGCGCGAGCGGCACGAAGCGCTCGAGCGCGTCGAGCACCGCGGCGTCGACGCGCACCGGCGCGTGGTAGCGCTCGCCGCCGTGGACCACGCGGTGGCCGATCGCGCGCAGCTGCAGAGCGCTGAGCTGCGCGGGCAGCCAGCCGAGCAGGAAATCGAGCGCGCCGTCGTGGTGCGGCGGCTGCGTCCACGCGTGCTCGCCGACGGTGCGGCCGGCGGCGTCGCGCGCGCGAAAGCGCGCCTGGCCGTGCAGCTCCTCGAGCTTGCCGGCGATGCGCAGCACCGGCGGGCCGTCCGCGTCGACGACGAAGGCGGCGAACTTCAGGCTCGACGAGCCCGCGTTGAGCACCAGGACCGCGGCGCTCATCGCGTCATGCCGCCGCTGCGGCGTCGATCGCGGGCGGCGGCGCGCACCCGCCGGGCGGCCACGCTCGCGCGTGCAGGCTGCGTGCGCATCGACGCGCAGCTGCGGCTTCGGTTCGGGTGCATGGGTTCGGCCTCGGTCGTTGCGGTCGGAAGTGGAAGCCTGCGTGCCGGCACCGATCGGCCGGCGCGGCAACGCTTCAGTCGGATTGCCTCGGTGCTGCTGCGGCGTCCGGCGCCAGTCGGCCAGCGCCAGCCGCCGAGCGCGCGTCTGGCCGCTGGCGGCGCCGCGCGCCGCGACGCTCAGCGGTAGAACGCCTCAACCCGGCCCTTCAGCTTGAGCAGCAGCGGGCGGCCGCGGCGGTCGACGGTCTTGCCCGCGGGCAC
>CAZKCJ010000018.1:16260-17686 GCA_964550885.1 uncultured Rubrivivax sp.
CTTCGCTGATGCAGTACTCCTCGACGTCGTGGCGCTCGCTGCCATTGAAGCGCACGCCGATGTCGTGCTCGCAGGCGGCGGCGTCGTGGTGCGGGCTGTTCGGGTCCACGCTCAGCCGGTCGGGCAGCGCGGCTCGCTCGGGCGGCGCGGGCTGGTCGGGGGTGGTGTCGCTCATGTGCGGGCAGCCTCCGTGGGCAGGATCAGGGAAGGGTTGCAGTCAACCGGCCGCGCGGACCGGGGAGCGCATCGACGGCGCTGACACCGGCGCGTCGCCGTGCGCCGCGGCTCGCGACGGCGGCTCGGCTGCTGGCAGCACCTGCAGCAGCTCGGCGAGCAGCCACTGCGGCCGGTAGCCGAGCCTGGACGGGGTCAGGCCCAGCCGCACCACCGCGAGCTCGCGCGACGGCAGCAGCGCAATCGTCTGGCCGTCGTGGCCGATCATCCAGCGCGTGTCCGCGGGCAGCGTGAAGCCGGCGTCGGCAGGGGCGTCGGCGGCGGCGCCGGGCGATCGGTCCGCCGGCCCGTGCAGCCACATCTGGCCGCGGCTGTACTCGGTCGGGGCGGCGGCGGACGGCGCGAACATCCGCTCGACCCAGCCGCGGCTGAGCAGCTGACGGCCGTCCCACTGGCCGCCGCGCAGCAGCAGCAGCGCGAAGCGCGCCCAGTCGCGCGCGTTCGCGTACAGGTACGACGAGCCGACGAAGCTGCCGCGCGCATCCGCCTCGAGCACCGCGCTGCTCATCCCCAGCGGCCCGAACAGCGCGCGCTGCGGCCAGGCCAGCGCGTCGGTGCCGATCGCCCGCTGCCACCGCTGCGCCAGCAGCACCGCGCTGCCGCTCGCGTAGCTGAAGTACGTGCCCGGCGGGTGCGCGAGCGGCTGTGCCGCCGCGAAGGCCGCCATGTCGGGCTGCAGGTACAGCATCCGGGTCGCGTCGCTGACGCTGCCGTAGCTCTCGTCGAAGGCCAGCCCGCTGGCCATCGCCAGCAGCTGCGTCGTGCTGATCTCGCGCCGCGCGTCCCCGGCCCACTGCGCCTGAAGCCCGCCGCGGTCCGGGTCGAGCCGGCCGGCGTCCACCGCGGTGCCCACCAGCGCCGCGTTGACCGTCTTGGTCATCGACCAGCCGAGCAGCGGCGTCGCCGCGTCGAAGCCGTCGCCGTAGCGCTCGGCGACGATGCGGCCGCGGTGCACGACCAGCAGCGCGCGCATCCCCGGCCCGGCGAGCAGCGGGTCGGCGACCAGCGCCACCAGCGCCGGGTCGATCTGCACCTGGTCGCCCTGCGGCCAGGGCGCGGCCGGCCGCGCTGGCGCCGGCGGCAGCGCGACCGCGTGGGCGCGCGCGCGGGCCAGGTCGCCGTCGGGCACGGCCGCGCAGCCGGTGCCGTCGCGCGCGACCGCCAGCCCGTCGCCGACGAAGCCGAACAGGCC
>CAZKCJ010000019.1:0-5366 GCA_964550885.1 uncultured Rubrivivax sp.
CGGCCTGCAGCTCACCGGCGGGCTCGGTCCGCCGCTCACCGCCCGGGCGCTGAGCGATCGCACGCTCGACTCGATCGTCGCGACGACGCTCCACGGCCGGCCCGGCACGCCGATGCCGGCGTGGACGTCGATGCTGAGCGAGGCCGACGCGCGCTGGATCGCGCAGCAGCTGCGCGCGGGCTTTCCGGACGAACCCAAGGGGCGCAGGTGAGTCCGCCGCTGCTGCGCCGGGCGCTGCGGCCGGTCGCGTGGACGCTCGCCGCGCTGCTGGTCGCGGCCTGCGCTGCCGTCGGGCCCGCCGCGCCGACTGCAGCGCCCGCGGTCGCCGGCAGCGGCGACCTGGGCGTCGTCGTCGGTCGTGCCGACGGCACGCTCAGCGTCGTCGACACGAGCGCGAAGCGCGTGCTCGGCAAGATCAGCGGCCTGGGCGATCTGTCGCATGCGTCGGTGGTCTTCGGCCGCGACGGCGCGACCGCCTACGTGTTCGGCCGCGACGGCGCGCTCACCAAGGTCAACCTGCTGACGCGCAGCATCGAGCAGCGCGTGCTGCAGGCCGGCAACAGCATCGGCGGCGCGATCTCGCAGGACGGTCGACTCGTCGCCGCGCAGAACTACACGCCCGGCGGCGTCAAGGTGTTCGATGCGCGCACGCTGGAGCTGGTGGCCGACATCCCGGCCGAGTACGCGCCGGGCAAGCGCTCGCGGGTGGTCGGACTGGTCGACATCCCCGGCAACCGCTTCGTGTTCTCGCTGTTCGACGCCGACGCGATCTGGATCGCTGATCTCAGCGCGCCAGGGCTGCCGATCATCACGAAGCTCGAGGGCATCGGCCGCCAGCCCTACGACGCATTGGTCACGCCCGACGGGCGCCACTACATCGCCGGGTTGTTCGGCGAGGACGGGCTGGCGCTGGTCGACCTGTGGGACGAGCCGCCGCGCGCGCGCCGCATCCTGTCCGGCTACGGCCGCGGCGAACAGCCGCTGCCGGTGTACAAGATGCCGCATCTGCGCGGCTGGGCGGTGGCCGGGCGGCACGCGTACCTGCCGGCGATCGGCCGGCACGAGGTGCTGGTGGTCGACACCGCGAGCTGGCAGGAGGTCGGCCGCATCGCGGTCGCCGGCCAGCCGGTGTTCGTGATGGCGCGGCCCGACGGCCGGCAGGTATGGGTCAGCTTCGCGGTGCCCGACTACGACCGCGTGCAGGTGATCGACACCGTCACGCGCCAGGTCGTGCGCACGCTCGCGCCCGGCCGCGCGGTGCTGCACATGGAGTTCACGCCGCGCGGCGAGGCGGTGTGGATCAGCGCGCGCGACTCGAACCGCGTGGCGGTGATCGACACGCAGCGCTTCGCGACGCTGGCCGCGCTCGACGTCGATGCGCCGAGCGGCATCTTCTTCACCAGCCGCGCGGCGCGGATCGGGTTCTGACCATGGTGGCTGCCGACCCGCTGGCGCTGGCGCTGCTCAACGACTGGCAGCGCGACTTCCCGCTGGTCGCGCGGCCGTTCGCGGCGATCGGTGCCGGGCTGGGCGTCGATGCGGTGACGGTGCTCGCGCGCTACCGCGCGCTGCACGCCGGCGGCGCGCTCAGCCGCATCGGCGGCGCGTTCGCCGCCGGCGCGGGCGGAGCGGCGCTGCTGTGCGCGTTCGCGGTGCCGCCGGCGCGGCTGGCGGCGCTGGCGGCGCTGGTCTCGGCGCACCCGGGCGTGAACCACAACTACGAGCGCGAACACGCGTACAACCTGTGGTTCGTGCTCACCGGCATCGACCGCGCGGCGGTCGCGCGCGCGCTCGACCAGCTCGAGCGCGACTGCGCGCTGCAGGCGCTGCGGCTGCCGATGCTGCGCGCGTACCGGATCGACCTGGGCTTCGACCTGCGCGGCCCGGTCGCCGCGCGGCCACCGACGGCGTGCCCGCCTGCGGCGCCGGTGCGCGCGGCGGACCGCCCGCTGGCAGCCTGCCTGGAGGACGGGCTGCCGCTCGTCGAACAGCCGTTCGCGGCCTGGGCCGAGGTCTGCGCGCGAACCGAGGACGCGGTGCTCGGCACGCTGCGCCGCTGGCTGGCCGAGGGCACGCTGCGCCGCTTCGGCGTGATCGTGCGCCACCACGAGGTCGGCTTCGTGCACAACGCGATGACCGTGTTCGACCTGCCCGACGCGCAGGTCGATGCCTGCGGCGAGCGGCTGGCGCTGCAGCCCGGGGTGACGCTGGCCTACCGGCGCGCGCGCGCTCCGGGCTGGCCCTTCAACCTGTACTGCATGGTCCACGGGCGCGACCGGGCGGCGGTGGAATCGGCGATCGACGCGGCGGTCGCCGCGGCAGGGCTCGCCGACCGGCCGCGCGCGGTGCTGTTCAGCCGCCGCCGCTTCAAGCAGCGCGGCGCCCGCTACTTCAGCGCGGCGAGCGCTGCCGCCACGCCCGCGGGAGGCGAAGGTGTCGTCGTCTAGCCACGACCAGGCCACCGCGGCGGTCGACGCGCGCGACCTGCGGCTGCTCGAGCGGCTGCACGGCGAGCTGCCGCTGACCGACCACCCGTTTGCCGACGTCGGCGCCGAGCTCGGGATGGACGAGGACGAGGTGCTCGAGCGGCTGCAGCGCCTGCTCGCGCAGGGCGTGCTCACCCGCTTCGGGCCGCTGTACCAGATCGAGCGTGTCGGCGGGCGCTTCGTGCTGGCGGCGCTGGAGGTGCCGCCGGAGCGCTTCGCCGAGGTCACCGCGATCGTCAACGCGCAGCCCGAGGTCGCGCACAACTATCGGCGCGAGCACCTGCTGAACATGTGGTTCGTGGTCGCCGCCGAGACCCCGGCGCTGTGCGATGCCGCGCTCAAGCGCATCGGCCAGGCGAGCGGCCTGCTGGTGCACGCGTTTCCGAAGCAGCGCGAGTACTTCGTCGAGCTGCGCCTGCCGCTGCTGGGCGCCGACGCGGGACAGACGGCGTGCAGCTGAGCGACTTCGACCGCCGGCTGATCGCCGCCACCCAGAGCGGGCTGCCGCTGGTGCCGCGGCCCTACGAGGCAGTGGCGGCGATGCTCGGCGTGACCGGCGACGCGGTGCGCGAGCGCTTCACGCAGATGCTGCGCGACGGCCTGGTGCGGCGCATCGGCGCGGTGCCCAACCACTACCTGATGGGCTACACCGCCAACGGCATGACGGTGTGGGACGTCGACGATGCGCGCGTCGACGCGCTCGGCGAGCAGGTCGGCGCGCTGCCCGGGGTCACCCACTGCTACCGCCGTGCGCGCGAGCTGCCGCGCTGGCCGTACAACCTGTACGCGATGCTGCACGGCCGCACCCGCGAGGCGGTCGAGGTCCAGCGCCGCGAGATCCGCGCGCTGCTCGGCGACGCCTGCCGCAGCGACGACGTGCTGTACTCGTGCGGTATCCTCAAGAAGACCGGCCTGCGGCTGCGCGAGGACTGAACGCGGTGCCGGCGGCGTACGCGAGCGCGCGCCACGGGCCGGCCGGCCGGCGATGACCGCCGCCGAGGCCTGCCGCCCGAGCGGCCGTGCTGCCGGCGGCGCGTGGCGCGGCCCCTGATCCGAGTCCCGACCATGCTGCGCGTCTCCCACTACCTGCGATTGCTCGCCGAAGCCCAGCGCAGCGGCTCGCTGCCGCCGCCGCACCGCGCCGCGACGGCGCCCGGCCCGGTGGTCATCTGGAACCTGATCCGGCGCTGCAACCTGACCTGCAAGCACTGCTACGCGCTGTCGGCCGACCACGACTACGAAGGCGAGCTGAGCACCGCCGAGGTCTTCCGGGTGATGGACGACCTGAAGGCGTTCCGGGTGCCGGTGCTGATCCTGTCCGGCGGCGAGCCGCTGCTGCGCCCCGACCTGTTCGAGATCGCCGCGCGCGCGCGTGCGCTGGGCTTCTACGTCGGCCTGTCGAGCAACGGCACGCTGATCGACGCCGCGATGGCCGACCGGATCCGCGCCGCGCAGTTCGACTACGTCGGCGTCAGCCTCGACGGCATCGGCGCGGTGCACGACCGCTTCCGCCGGCTCGACGGCGCCTATGCGCGCAGCCTGGCCGGCATCCGGCTGCTGTCGGCGCGCGGCGTGAAGGTCGGGCTGCGCTACACGATGACGATGCTCAACGCGGACGAGTTGCAGCCGCTGCTGCAGCTGATGCGCGACGAAGGCGCGACCAAGTTCTACTTCTCGCACCTGAACTACGCCGGCCGCGGCAACATCCACCGCGCCAAGGACGCGCAGTTCGCGGCCACGCGCCGCGCACTCGATCTGCTGTTCGAGCACGCGTGGCGCGATGCGCGCTCCGGCGTGGCGCGCGAGTACGTGACCGGCAACAACGACGCCGACGGCCCGTACCTGCTGCAGTGGGTGCAGCAGCGCTTCCCGCGCTGGGCGCCGGGACTGCGCGCGCACCTGGTCGCCTGGGGCGGCAATTCCAGTGGCGTCAACGTCGCCAACATCGACAACCTCGGCGACGTGCACCCCGACACGATGTGGTGGCACCACCGGCTGGGCAACGTGCGCGAGCGTCCGTTCTCGCAGATCTGGGCCGACACCTCCGACCCGCTGATGGCCGGGCTGAAGCAGCGCCCGCGCCCGGTGCAGGGGCGCTGCGCCGATTGCCGCCACCTGGACATCTGCGGCGGCAACACCCGCGTGCGCGCGCAGCAGGTCACCGGCAACCCCTGGGCCGAGGACCCGGGCTGCTACCTGGACGACGCCGAGATCGGCGTCGAAGGCGGCGGCCAGCGGGTGAGCGTGACCCCGTTCGCCGCGGCGCGCTGACCATGGTGTCGTGCCGGGTGCGGCTGCAGCGCTGGACCCTCGCCGGCGCGCTGCTGGCGGGCGCGCTGCAGGCCGCAGCGGTCGAGCCGCAGGCGCTGTACGAACAGCATTGCGCCGCTTGCCACGGCGCGCAGCGCACCGGCGGCATGGGCCCGGCGCTGCTGCCCGAGAGCCTGGAGCGGCTGCGCCGGCCCGAGGCGCTGAAGGTGATCACCGCCGGCCGGCCGGCGACGCAGATGCCCGGTTTCAGCGGGCAACTGGGCAGCGACGAGATCGCCGCGCTGGCCGCGTGGATCTACACGCCGGTCGTGCCGGCGCCCGTGTGGAGCGAAGCCGACATCCGCGCGTCGCGCAGCGTGGTCGCCGATGCGGCGAAACTGCCGAACAAGCCGGTGTGGCGCGCCGACCCGATGAACCTGTTCGTCGTGGTCGAGGGCGGCGACCACCATGTGTCGCTGGTCGACGGCGACCGCTTCGAGCTGATCCACCGCTTCCCGAGCCGCTGGGCGCTGCACGGCGGGCCGAAGTTCAGCCCCGACGGGCGCTTCGTCTACTTCGGCTCGCGCGACGGCTGGATCACCAAGTTCGACCTGTGGAACCTGACGGTGG
>CAZKCJ010000019.1:5376-14497 GCA_964550885.1 uncultured Rubrivivax sp.
CGCGTGTCGGCGGTGTACGACGCCGCACCGCGGCGCAGCTTCGTGGTCGCGATGAAGGACATCCCCGAGCTGTGGGAGATCCCCTACGACCCGAAGGCCGAGCCGATCTACGACGGCCTGGTGCACGACTACAAGCTCGGCGAGGGCATCGCCAAGCCCGGCTTCCTGGGCGTGAAGCGCACGATCCTCGAGGAGCCGCTCGACGACTTCTTCTTCGACCAGCGCTACGCCCACGCGCTGGGCGCATCGCGGCCGCGCGCCGACGGCGCGCCCAGCGGCCAGGTGGTCAACCTCGACGTGCGCCGCGCGATCGCCACGCTGCCGATCGCCGGCATGCCGCACCTGGGCTCGGGCATCACCTTCCCGTACCGCGGCAGCACCGTGCTCGCCAGCCCGAACCTGAAGGACGGCACGATCACGGTGATCGACCTGAAGGACTGGCGGCTGGTGCGCACGATCCCCGTGCCGGGCCCTGGCTTCTTCATGCGCAGCCACGAGGCGACGCCGTACGCGTGGACCGATTCGCTGATGAGCCCGGCGGCGAAGGACACGCTGACGATCATCGACAAGCGCACGCTGGAGCCGGTGGCCAGCGTGCGCGAGCCGGGCAGGACGCTCGCCCACATCGAGTTCACCCGCGACGGCCGCTACGCGCTGGCTAGCCTATGGGAGCAGGACGGCGCGCTGATCGTCTACGACGCGCAGACCTTCCGGGAGCTCAAGCGGCTGCCGATGAGCAAGCCGGTGGGCAAGTACAACGTGCACAACAAGCTCACGCGCTCCGAGGGCACCTCGCACTGACCGGGGCTGCGGGCGGCGCGCCGGGACGCACGCCGCGCCTTCAGCCGAGCAGCGCCAGCACCCCGAGGGTGGACTTGGTGACGGCGATCGCGATGATCTGCAGCGCGCACGCCAGCGCCGCCCCGTAGGCGACCGCGCGCACGCGCCACGGCAGCTGCGGGCGCAGCGCGACCACGCCGATCACGATGTACAGCAGCAGGCCGATGATCTTCGCCGCGAGCCACGGCACCTGCAGCGGGTTCAGCGCGGCGATCCAGGCCAGCAGGATCGCGGAGCCGAGCAGCACCGTGTCGACCACGTGCGGCACGGTGCGCGCCGGGCGGCGCTGCACCCAGGCGGCGCCGGCCAGCGACGCCGCGCCGCGCAGCGCGAAGCCGGCGATCGAGATCACGACCGCGCTCACGTGCACCAGCTTGACGATCGTGTAGTCCACGCTCGGGCGGTTGCTGCCGGTGAAGCCCTCAGGGCTGCGCCGGCTGGTACTCCATCAGGCGCTGCGTGTCGCGGATGCGGATGTCGCGCTTGTCGATCTCGATCAGCCCGGCCGACTCGAGCTCGCGCAGCACCCGCGAGAAGTACTCCGGCGTCAGCGACAGCCGCGACGCGATCGTCGCCTTGCTCACCGGCAGCGACACGGTCAGCGGGTCGCCGCCGGCCGTCTGGTGGTCCTCGACGTCGCGCAGCAGGTAGCCGATCACGCGCTGCATGCCGTTGTGCAGCGCGTAGGCCTGCACGTCGCGCACCAGGCTGTGCAGCCGGCGCGAGATGCCGGCGAGCATGCACAGCGCGAAGCGCGGGTCGCGCTCGATCTCTGCCATCACCGCGCGCTTGCCCACCGACAGCAGCAGCGTGTCGGTCAGCGCCTGCGCGTTGATGAAGTGCGGCCGGTTCATGAACATGATCGCCTCGGCGAAGCTGGTGCCGGGGCCGATCAGCTCGATCACCTTCTCCTGTCCCGCCGCCGAGATCGCGAACAGCTTGACCTGGCCGACGACCGTGATGTGGAAGTTCTCGCAGGGTTCGCCGACGCGAAACACCATGTCGCCGCGCGACAGCCGCCGCAGCTGGCAGCCCTGGGCGAGGCGCTCCAGTTCGGTCGGCCCGAGCTCGACGAACAGGGGCAGCACCGACAGGTAGCGCGGCAGGTCGAAGTTCTTCAGGTCCACGTCAGCGAGGCGCGGGCGCGCGTGAAGGCCATTGTCGGAACCGGGTCGGCACGGCGCTTGACCGCCATCAATCGACGAAGCGCGCGGCGGCCGCGACCAGCAGCGCGGCGACCAGGTGGTGCAGCATCGCCAGCCCCGGCGGCAGGCCGGCGTCGCCCAGCCGGCCGCCGACCGCCACCGCCAGCGCGAGCAGCGCCACCAGCAGCGCCGCGCCACCCGGGCGGCCGCGGCGCAGCGCGCGCGCCGCGCCGGCGAGCACCGCGACGAACACGACGATCGCGCCCGCGCGGTGCAGCAGCTGCGCGAGCGCGCCGGGTTCGGCGGCGCCGCCGGCGGCGACAACCTGGGGCACCCGCCACGGGTCGAGCGTGCCCCAGCCGATCTGCGCCGCCGCGCGCCAGCAGCCGGCGAGGTCGGTGCAGGCAAGGCCCGCGAAGGTCGTGCTGACCAGGCCGCCGAGCGCGGCCTGCAGCAGCAGCGCGAGCACCAGCGCGATCGTCCAGCCGCTCGCCGGCGCCGCCGGTGTGCGCGCCGCCAGCGTCAGGCGGCTGGCCAGCGCGATCATCAGCAGGCCGCCGAGCAGGTTGCCCAGCGCGATTGCCGGCACCCGTGCGCCGGCGCTCCAGCGGCCCAGCACGGCCAGCAGCAGGGTCAGTGCGAGCAGCGCGCCGGCCAGCGCCGCCGCCCGCCCGTAGCGGGGCCGGCGGTACAGCGCCAGCACCAGCAGCGCGAGCACCGTGGCCAGGGTGCCGAGCGCCGCCGCCCGATGAGCCAGCCGTGCCGGCGTCGGCGCGGCCGCCGGCGTCGTCGCCGCCCCCGGCTCGGCCGCAGCCAAGGCCCGGCCGTAGCAGCGCGGCCAGTCGGCGCAGCCGAGCCCGGCCCGCCCCAGCCGCAGGCTCGCGCTCAGGCTGGCGACGACCAGCACCAGCAGCAGGCAGGCCCAGGCCAACCCGCGCAGCAGCGCCGGACGCAAATCGGGGTTCGGGGGGCAGACCTCGGGCATGGACGCGGTGGCAGCACTCGCTTTCTTGAACTGGGTCAAGTGCTTTCACCGGACCACTTCGCAGAATCCGGCGCACCGCGCAGCGTGCACCGGCTGCGCAGTGTACTTCCTGACCCGAGAGGAACCGTGATGAGCGCTGGCGACGACCCGAACGAGCCGATCCCCTTCATGCAGCAGCTGCTGGACAACCCGTTCCTGCTGTTGTTCCTGGGCGTGATGATCCCGATGCTGCTGTACATCGGCTGGGGCGTGATCGACATCCTCACGATCCCCGTGGCCAAGTAGCCGCGCGGCCCCGACGACACCCTACTCTGGAGGATTCCCGATGAGTGCCATCCTGCCCCCGTCGGAACGGTTGTGGTGGAAGCATCCAATCGACCGGGTCGAAGGGACCTGGATCGCGATCTCGCTGCTGTGGTGCCTGATCATGTTCTTCATGATGGTCGGCTGGCACATCTGGGGCAACCAGAACCTGTCGACCGAGACCTACCGGACCACGCCCGACCAGTTCGCGGCGAAGGCGCAGGCGATGGTCGACAAGTACACGGTGCGCACCGAGACCGACGAGCAGATCCCGGTGGTCGCGCCGCCGCCAGGCAGCGACATCTACCTGATCGCGCGGCTGTGGAACTTCTGGCCGATCCTCGAGCTGGAGAAGGGCAAGACCTACCGGCTGCACCTGAGCGCGATGGACTACAACCACGGCTTCTCGCTGCAGCCGGCCAACCTCAACATCCAGATGGTGCCCGGCTACGAGCACGTCGTCACGATCACGCCGAACGAGTCGCGCACCTACGGGCTGGTGTGCAACGAGTTCTGCGGCATCGGCCATCACACGATGGTCAGCAAGCTGTACGTCAAGTGAGCGGGTCCACCAGATGAGCACCACCACCTACCGCACCTGCCCGCGCTCCGGGCTGCAGTTCGAGAACCAGGCCGAGAAGCTGATCATCGCCAACGCGGTCTCGGCCGTCGTCTTCCTGCTGATCGGCGGCATCCTGGCGATCGGCGTCGTCGGCACGCGCTGGCCGGCGATGCACCTGCTCGAGGCCGACACCTTCTACCAGGTGCTGACCGCGCACGGCCTGGACATGCTGATCTTCTGGATGATCTTCTTCGAGATCGGGCTGCTGTACTTCTGCGCGTCGACGCTGCTGCGCTGCCGGCTGGCGACGCCGAAGATCGCCTGGGCGGCATTCCTGCTGATGGTCATCGGCGCGGTGATGAACAACTTCGCCGTGTACGAGGGCGGCTCCAGCGTGATGATGACCTCGTACCCGCCGATGCCGGCGTCGCCGTACTTCTACCTCGGGCTGATCCTGTTCGCGGTCGGGGCGCTGATCGGCTGCTTCGTGTTCTTCGGCACCCTGGTCGTGGCCAAGCGCGACCGCACCTACACCGGCTCGGTGCCGCTGGTCACCTTCGGCGCGGTCACCGCGGCGATCATCGCGGTGTTCACGATCGCGTCGGGCGCGATCATCCTGATCCCGACCTGGTTGTGGTCGCTAGGCGTGATCAACGAGGTCGACCCGCTGATGTACCGGATGATCTGGTGGGGGCTGGGCCACAGCTCGCAGCAGATCAACGTCGCCGCCCACATCTCGGTGTGGTACGCGGTCGCGGCGATCGCCTTCGGCGCCAAGCCGATGAGCGAGCGGGTGTCGCGCAGCGCCTTTCTGCTGTACATCCTGTTCCTGCAGCTGGCCAGCGCGCACCACCTGCTCGCCGATCCGGGCCTGTCCACCGGCTGGAAGGTGGTCAACACCAGCTACTTCATGTACTTCGCGGTGCTGGCGTCGATGCTGCACGGGCTGACCATCCCGGGTGCGATGGAAGTCGCGCAGCGCGAGAAGGGCTACACCAAGGGTCTGTTCGAGTGGCTGCGCAAGGCGCCGTGGGGCAACCCGACCTTCTCGGGCGTGTTCATCTCGATCATCGGCTTCGGCTTCCTCGGCGGCATCTCCGGCGTGATGATGGGCACCGAGCAGCTGAACATGATCATCCACAACACGATCTACGTGCCGGGCCACTTCCACGCCACCGTCGTCGTCGGCACCACGCTGAGCTTCATGGCGCTGACCTACTACCTGATCCCGACGCTGTTCAGGCGCGAGATGATCGCGCCGACGCTGGCGAAGTGGCAGCCGTACCTGTTCGGCTTCTCGATGTACTTCTTCTGCCTGGTGATGATGGGCGCCGGCACGCTCGGCGTGTCGCGGCGGCACTGGGACATGGCCTTCAGCGGCAACGCGCTGGCCTACGAGTGGCCCGGGGCGGCGTACCTGATGATGGGGCTGGTCGGCATCTCCGGCTTCGTCGCGATCGTCGGTGGTGCGATCTACATCTACATCACCGTCGGCTCGCTGCTGTGGGGCCGCAAGCTCGAGGGCGGGGCGCCGTCGCCGAAGTACACGCCGATCCCGGTCGAGGCGCCGACCGCGGTCGTACAGAGCGCACACGGCTCGGCCGGCTTCGCCGCGCCCGGCACCTTCATGCTGGCGATGGTGTTCCTGGTGGCCTTCGTGCTGTACTACTTCATCAACTGGAAGTACCTGTCCACCTTGTGGGGGCTGAGCTGAACGCGCGGGTCGCAGCGCGTGCGCGCGCGTAGCATCGCGCGCGCAGCGAAGGAGCAGCAGTGAACACGGGGGTGGCGATCCAGGGCAGGAGGGCGCAGGGTGCGGCGCAGGCGGCGCGGCTGGTGATCGGCCTGTTCAAGCTGCGCATCGGCCTGCTGATCATGCTGACCGCGCTGGTCGGGCTCGCGGTGACGCCGGGTCCGGCGCTGTCGCCGGTGCAGGTGCTGGTGCTGGCCTTCACCGTGCTGCTGGCCTCGGCCAGCGCCGGCGCGTTCAACCAGTACGTCGAGCGCGAGTCAGACCGGTTGATGGCCCGCACCCGCGCGCGCGCGTTCGCCACCGGTGCGCTGCGCGCGCACGCGGGCTGGCTCGCGCTGTTCGCGCTGATGCTGGTCGCCGCGGTGGCGACCACCTGGGTGGTGCTGAACGGCTGGAGCGCGCTGTACGTGTTCCTCGGCGCTTTCACCTACGGCGTGGTCTACACCGTGTGGCTGAAGCGGCGCAGCTCGCTGAACATCGTGATCGGCGGCCTGGCCGGCAGCTTCGCGGTGCTCGCCGGCGGGGCTGCGGTCGACCCGGGCCTGGGGCCGCTGCCGCTGCTGCTGGCGCTGGTGCTGTTCCTGTGGACACCGCCGCACTTCTGGGCGCTGGCGATCGCCGGTCACGCCGACTACGCGGCCGCCGGCGTGCCGATGCTGCCGGTGGTGGCCGGCGTACCACGCGCGGCGCGCGTGGTCTACGCGAGCACGATCGCGCTGCTGGTCGCGTCGCTGCTGCCGGCGCTGTTCGGTGCCGGCTGGGTCTACACCGCGGGGGCCGCGGCGGGCGGGCTGCTGTTCGTGCGCGAGGCGCGCGCGCTGGCGCAGGCGCCGTCGCGGCGCACCGCGATGCGCACCTTCTTCGCGTCGCTCGTGCAGCTGAGTCTGCTGTTGATCGTGGCCAGCATCGACGGGATGCTGCGCGCGGCATGAGGTGCGGCGGCAGCACGCCGCCGCGGACGGTGATGACCTGCGATGCGCCCGCGCCGAGCCCGCTGGCGCGAAGCGCACGCCGGCTGCTTGCAGCGCTGCTGGGCGCCGCCGCCCTGGCCGGGCAGGCCGCGCGGGTACCGGCGCAGCCGACGCGCCCGGGCGAGCCGCCGCGCTTCACGCTGCCTGCCGGCCCGTCGGTGCCGCCGGCGCCGTCGCTGCAGGAGGCCGAGGCGCTGCGGGTCAGCCAGGCGGCGATCGGCCGCCAGCTGGGCGAGCACGCGCTGCTCGACCGGCAGGGCCGGCCGGTGCGGCTGTCGAGCTACCGCGGCAAGCCGTTGCTGGTCAGCTTCATCTACACCGGCTGCTTCCAGGTCTGCCCGACGACCACGCGCTCGCTGCGCGACGCAATCGATCCGCTGATCGCGGCCTTCGGCGCGGACAGCTTCCAGGTCGTGAGCATCGGCTTCAACCAGCCGGCCGACTCGCCGACCGCGATGCGCGCGTTCGCCGCGCAGCACGGCGTGAACCGCGCGAACTGGGACTTCCTCAGTCCGCCGCCGGCGGCGGTGGACGCGCTGCTGCGCGACTTCGGCTTCAGCTACCTGGCCACACCCTCGGGCTTCGACCACGTGGTCGGCGTCACCGTGGTCGACGCCGACGGCCGCGTCTACGCGCACGTCTACGGCGAGCAGACCCGCGCCGACCAGCTCGGCGAGCCGCTGCGCCAGCTGCTGCGCGCCGGGCCGATGCCCGATCGCGGCGCGCTGTCCTCGCTGGTCGAGCGCGTGCGCATCCTGTGCACCGTGTACGACCCCGACAGCGGCCAGTACCGCTTCAAGTACGCGGTGCTGCTCGAGATCATCGGCGGCCTGCTGTTCGCGGGCGCAGTGCTGGTGTTCTTCGCGCTCGAGTGGCGCGAACGCCGCCGGCGGGTGCGTGCGGCGGCGGCAGCGCCGCGGCAACCGGTGACGCTGCCGTCGCCGCGCGGCGGATGACGGCGCCGCTGCGCATCGACGGCCACCCGGCAGGTCCGGCGCCGCGCGCACTCGCCGTGCCGGCCGCCGCCGGCCGCCGCAGCGACTGGGCGAGCCGGCTGCGCGGCGGCTGGACCCGGGCGGAGCGCAGCCTCGATCGCTGGCTGGGCGGCGCGCAGGCGAACCCGCTGCGCCACCTGGGCGCGATCGCCTGCCTGCTGTTCGCCCTGCTGGTGGCCAGCGGCATCTACCTGTACGCGGCGATCGACACCTCGGCGGGCGGTGCGTGGACGTCGATCGACCGCCTGTCGCGCGAGCAGTGGTACCTGGGCGGCGTGCTGCGCAGCGTGCACCGCTACGCAGCCGACGCCTTCGTGCTGGTGATCGCGCTGCACGTGCTGCGCGAGGGCCTGTTCGGCCGCTTCCGCGGCTTTCGCCGCTTCTCGTGGCTGACCGGCGTGCCGCTGATCGGGCTGGTGATGGTCAGCGCGATCGGCGGCTTCTGGCTCAACTGGGACCAGCTCGGCCAGTACTCGGCGATGGCCACCGCCGAGCTGCTCGACGCGCTGCCGCTGTTCACGACGCCGCTGGCCCGCAACTTCCTCGATCCGGCGGCGGTCAGCGACCGGCTGTTCTCGCTGTTCGTGTTCGTGCACCTGGGGGTGCCGCTGCTGCTGGTGTTCGCGCTGTGGTTCCACCTGCAGCGGCTCAGCCGCCCGCTGGTGCTGCCGCCGCGCGCGGTCGCGCTGCCGGTGGGCCTGATGCTGCTGGCGCTGGCGCTGCTGCAGCCGGTGACCAGCCAGCCGCCGGCCGCGCTGGCGCAGGTGCCGGCACGGCTGGCGTTGGACTGGTGGCTGCTCGCGCTGCACCCGCTGGCCGATGCAACCTCGCCCGCGCTGGTCTGGGCGCTGCTGTTGGGCGCGCTCGCGCTGTTGGTGGCGCTGCCGTTCCTGCCGCGGCGCGTGGCGGCCGCCGCGGTCGCCGAGGTCGACCCGGCCAACTGCAGCGGCTGCCGCCGCTGCTTCGACGACTGCCCGTACGGCGCGATCACGATGGTGCCGCACCCGCAGCGTCGCGCCGGCCACTTCATGGCCGAGGTCGACGCCGACCTGTGCGCGAGCTGCGGCATCTGCGCGGGGGCCTGCCCGTCGTCGACGCCGTTTCGCCGTGCGCAGCGGCTGGTCAGCGGGATCGACCTGCCGTTCGCGCCGATCGGCGCGTTGCGCGAGCAACTGCTGCGCGGCCTGCAGGCCTGCGCGGCGCCGCGGCCGATCGTGGCCTTCGGCTGCGAGCGCGCGGCCTCGGTGCGGGCGATCGCCGCGCCCGACCTGGTGCCGCTGGAGCTGGTGTGCCTGGGCGCGCTGCCGCCGTCCTTCGTCGAGTACGCGCTGCGTGACGGCGCCGCCGGCGTGTTGCTGGTCGGCTGCCGCGGCTGCGAGTTCCGCTTCGGCCGCAGCTGGACCGAGCAGCGCCTGCAGGGCGCACGCGAGCCGCACCTGCGCGCGTCGGTGCCGCGCGACCGGTTGGCGCTGCGGTGGGCCGACGCCGACGAGCGCGCGGCGATCGCGGACGCCGCGGCACGGCTGCGCGCGCGCCTGAACACCGGCTGCGAGGAGCTGCTCGATGG
>CAZKCJ010000019.1:14507-17451 GCA_964550885.1 uncultured Rubrivivax sp.
CGCCGCGGGGCCCGCTGGCCTGGGGCGGCCAGGTGCTGCTGTACGGCGTGTTCGCGGTGATGGTCGGGGTGTTCGCGACCTGGCCCGGCTACAGCCCGATGGCGCCGAACGACGCGCTGATCCGGCTGAGCTTCACGCTCACCTCCAAGCCGGTGTCCGAGTGCCGCAAGCGCAGCCCCGAGGAGCTGGCGCGGCTGCCGCCGAACATGCGCGCGCCGATGCAGTGCCCGCGCGAACGCTCGCCGGTGCGGGTCGAGATGGAGCTGGACGGCAAGCCGGTGCTCAGCCAGGTCGCGCGGCCGTCCGGGTTGCGCCGCGACGGCGCGGCCACCGTGTATCGTCGACTGGTGGTGCCCGCCGGCAGCCACAAGATCGCGGTGCGGCTGCAGGACGATGCGCTCGCCAAGGGCTTCACCCACAGCCTCGAGCAGACCGTCACGCTCGCGCCCATGCAGATCGTGGTCGTGGACTTCGACCCCGCCACCCAGAGCATCACCATCCAGTGAACCCGACGCTCGCCACGGTCGTCGACGCCGCGCCGGCAGCGCAGCGCGGCACGGCCGGCACCGCGTACGCGCTGCCGGTGGCCGCCGACGCGCGCGCCGCGCTGGCGCGCGGCTGGCTGTGGCTGGCGCTGGTGTCGCTGCTCGGCTCGGGCCTGTTCTCGGTGCTGCTGGTGGCGTCGCGCACGCCCGGGCTGAACCGGCTGTTCGACCGGCCCGACTTCTTTCGCGTCGCACTGGTCGTGCACGTCGACCTGTCGGTGCTGGTCTGGTTCTGCGCGCTGGCCGGGCTGCTGTGGACGCTGAACGGCAGCGCGCGCGGCCTGCGCTGGGGCTGGGCCGCGTTCGGCGCCTGCGCCGCCGGCGCGGCGCTGATGGCGCTGGCGCCCTTCGTCGGCAGCGGCGAGCCGGTGATGGCCAACTACATCCCGGTGCTCGACGACGCGGTGTTCACCGCCGCGCTGCTGCTGTTCGGCGGCGGCATCGCGCTGCTGGTGCTGCGCGCGCTGTGGGCGGCCGCGCCGATCGGCCCGCAGCTGGATGCCGCGGCCGCGCTGCGCTTCGGCCTGAACGCGAGCGTGGTGGCGGTCGCGGTCGCGCTGCTGGCCTTCGGCTGGTCGTCGCTGGTGGTGCCGCGTGCGCTGGACGCGCGCACCTACTACGAGATCCTGTTCTGGGGCGGCGGGCACGCGCTGCAGTTCGCGTGGACGTTGCTGCTGCTGGTCGCCTGGCTGTGGCTGGCCGGCGCCTGCGGCGCACGCCTGCCGCTGTCGCCCCGGCTGGCGGTGGCGCTGTTCGCGCTGGCGCTGCTGAGCGTGTTCGTCACGCCGGTGGCCTACCTGGTCGCGCCGCCGACCACGGTCGAGCACCGCGAGCTGCACACCTGGGCGATGCGCATCGGCGGCGGGCTGGCGATCGCGCCGGTCGCGCTGGCGGTGCTGGTTGGCCTGGCCGCCAGGCGCGGGCGCGCGGGCGGCGTTGCCCCGGCGCAGCAGCCGCTGCGCGCGGCGCTGCTGAGCTCGATGCTGCTGTTTGCCGCCGGCGGGCTGATCGGCGTGTTCATCAACGGCAGCAACGTGCGCGTGCCGGCGCACTACCACGGCGCGATCGTCGGCGTGACCCTGGCGCTGATGGGGCTGGTGCTGCTGCTGCTGCCGCGGCTGGGCTACCGCGAGCCGCAGGGCCGGCTGGCCCATGCGCAGCCCTGGGTCTACGGGCTCGGCCAGCTGCTGCATATCCTCGGGCTGGTCTGGTCGGGCGGCTACGGCGTGCAGCGCAAGGTCGCCGGCAGCGAGCAAGTGCTGCGTAGCTTCGGCGAGGTGGCGGGCATGGGGCTGATGGGCCTGGGCGGCGCGGTGGCGATCGTCGGCGGGCTGTTGTTCGTGTGGGTGGTGGTGCGCGCGCTGCGCGCGCCTGAACGGGAGGCAGGTCGATGCAGGCGCTGAAGGCCGCGTTGCGGTGGCCCTTTCTGCAGGTGGAGGCGCTGTACAACCGCGCCTTCGGCGATCGGATGAACCCGCTGTACCACCTGGGCTCGATCGGCTTCTTCCTGTTCTGGCTGGCGGTGGTCAGCGGGCTGTACCTGTACGCGTTCTTCGAGACCGGCGTGGCCCAGGCGCACGACTCGGTCGAGGCGCTGACCCACGACCAGTGGTGGCTGGGCGGCATCCTGCGCAGCGTGCACCGCTACGCGTCGGGCGCGATGGTGATGGTGATGGGGCTGCACATGCTGCGCCACTTCGCATTCGACCGGATGCGGGGCTTCCGCTGGTTCTCGTGGGTCAGCGGGGTCGCGCTGCTGTGGGGCGTGTACGTGTCCGGCATCAACGGCTACATGCTGCCGTGGGACCAGCTCGCGCAGTTCGTGATCACCACCACCTTCGAGTGGCTGGACAGCCTGCCGGGCCTGGGCGGCGCGCTGATGCGCAACCTGATCTATCCGGACAGCGTCAGCGACCGCTTCTTCTCGCTGCTGTCGTTCATGCACATCGGCGTGCCGCTGGTGGTGCTGCTGCTGCTGTTCGTGCACGTGCAGCGCGTGCCCAAGGCGCGCACCAACCCGCCGCGGCCGCTGATGCTGAGCATCGTCGCCACGCTGCTGGTGCTGTCGCTGGTGCACCCGGCGCTCAGCCAGGGCGGCGCCGCCGACCTGGGCCGCGCGGTCCAGCACGTCGGCCTGGACTGGTTCTACCTGCCGCTGTACCCGCTGCTCGACCGCTGGGGGGCGGTGGCCGGCTGGAGCGTGGTCGGCGTGGGCACCGCGCTGCTGCTGGTGCTGCCGTGGCTGCCGCCGCGGCGCCGCAGCGCCGCCGACGAGCACCACATGACGGTGCACCCGGCGACCGAGCCGGTGACGGTGCGCGCCGACGAGACGCTGCTCGAGGCCGGTCTGCGCCAGGGGCTGGACCTGCCCTACGAGTGCCGCAACGGCGGCTGCGGCG
>CAZKCJ010000020.1:0-9966 GCA_964550885.1 uncultured Rubrivivax sp.
CACCTCGTGCCAGCCGCGCACCGCCGGCACCAGCGCCAGCCGCGCGCTCGCCTGGCCGAGCGCGGGCACGTCGCACCAGGCGTTGCGCCGGTCGCCGCGCGGCTGCCGGCGGCGGTCGTGCCGCTGGTCGTGGAAGCGCAGCCCGACGCCGTGGCGGGCGCTGCCGGGGCTGTCGAGCACGATCTCCAGCAGCGCCGCGTCGCCGGCGAACACCGGCGCCGGTGGCCGCAGGTGCAGGGTCAGGCCGCGCAGCGTGCCGTGGGTCAGGTGGATCGACACCAGCGCGGTGCCGGCCAGCAGGAAGGTCAGCAGGTAGCCGAGGTTGAGCTGGTAGTTGATCGACGCCAGCAGCAGCACCAGCAGCGTCAGCGCGAACACCAGGCCGCTGCGGGTGGGCAGGATGTAGATGTTGCGCTGGGTCAGCGCCCAGGTGTCGGTGCGCGGGTGGCGCTGCAGCCACCACGCGCGCAGCCAGCGCACGGGGCTGCGCCGCGGCGCCGGGGCGGCGGCGGCGAATGGACGGCGACCGATCGCGGGGGCATGCACGGTGCGGTTCAGGGGATCGGCGTGGCTTCGATCAGCGCGCGCACCTGCTCGATCGCGCCGCGGCCGCCGCCGGGCACCGGCTGCAGCCGGTGCGCGATCGTCTGCGGCAGGATCGCCTGCACGTCGTCGGGGGCGACGTAGTCGCGCTGCGCCATCAGCGCGCGCGCCTTCGCCGCGCGCAGCACCGCGATGCCGGCGCGCGGGCTCAGGCCGTCGACGAACCATTGGCCAGAGCGGGTCGCGGCGATCAGCGTCTGCAGGTAGTCCAGCAGCGGCTCCGACACCCGCACCGCGCGCGCCGCCGCCTGCGCCTGCTCGAGCTCGGCCGGCTGCATCACCGGCTGCAGGCCGGTGATCAGCTCGCGCCGATCGACGCCGGCGAGCAGCGCGCGCTCGGCGGCGCGGTCCGGGTAGCCCAGGGTGATGCGCATCAGGAAGCGGTCGAGCTGCGACTCGGGCAGCGGGTAGGTACCCAGCTGCTCGGTCGGGTTCTGGGTGGCGATCACGAAGAAGGGGCGCGGCAGCGCATAGGTCTGATTGTCCAGCGAGACCTGCTGCTCTTCCATCGCCTCGAGCAGCGCGCTCTGCGTCTTCGGGCCGGCGCGGTTGATCTCGTCGGCCAGCAGCACCTGCGCGAACACCGGGCCCGGGTGAAACACGAAGGCCTCGCGGCTGCGCTCGTAGACGCTCACGCCCAGCAGGTCCGACGGCATCAGGTCGGCGGTGAACTGCACCCGCGAGAAGCGCAGCCCCAGGCACACCGCGAGCGCGTGCGCCAGCGTGGTCTTGCCCACGCCCGGCAGGTCCTCGATCAGCAGGTGGCCGCCGGCCAGCAGGCAGGCGACGCAGTCCTCGATCTGCGCGCGCTTGCCGACGATCACGCGGTCGATCCCGTCGACGAGTTCGGCGAGGCGACGCGCTACACTGGTTTGCATCGAGCCGACGTTACCCGAATCCGCGCCGCCGCCCGTCATGAGCACCGCTTTCATCACCCACGCCGAGTGCCGTTTGCACGATATGGGGGAAGGCCACCCCGAGTGTGCGCAGCGGCTGGACGCGATCGGCGACCAGCTGCGCGCGACCGGGCTGGACATCGCGCTCGACTACCGGGACGCGCCGCTGGCGACCGAGGCGCAGCTGCTGCGCGCGCACACCGCCGGCTACGTCGCCGACATCCTCGACCGGATGCGCCGGGTGCGCGGCCTGGGCGAGCACCACGCGGTCGATCCGGACACGACCATCGGGGCGGGCACGCTGCACGCGGCGCTGCGCGCGGCCGGCGCCGCGGTGGCGGCCACCGACGCGGTGCTCGAGGGCCGCTGCGCGAACGCGTTCTGCGCGGTGCGCCCGCCGGGGCACCACGCAACCCGCGACCAGGCGATGGGCTTTTGCTTCTTCAACAACGTCGCGATCGCCGCGCGCCACGCGCTGGACGCGCACGGGCTGCGGCGGGTGGCGATCATCGACTTCGACGTGCACCACGGCAACGGCACCGAGGACATCGTCGCCGGCGACGAGCGGATCCTGATGTGCAGCTTCTTCCAGGACCAGCTGTACCCGTTCAGCGGCGGCGTGCCCAAGGGCACGAACATGGTCAACCTGCCGGTGCCGGCCTACACCCGCGGGCCGGCGATCCGCGAGCTGATCGAGCTGATGTGGATGCCGCGGCTCGAGGAGTACAAGCCGCAGATGATCTTCATCTCGGCCGGCTTCGACGCGCACCGCGAGGACGAGCTCGGCCAGCTCGGGCTGGTCGAGGCCGACTTCGAGTGGATCACGCAGCGCGTGAAGGCGGTGGCCGAGCGCCACGCGCAGGGCCGGATCGTGTCCTGCCTGGAAGGCGGCTACGCGCTCGGCGCGCTGGCCCGCAGCGTCGCCGGCCACCTGCGCGTGCTCGCGGAGCTGTGAGGCCGCGGTGGCGACCGGGGCCGCGGCGCGGCCCGACCGGCTGATGGGCGCGGTCGAGGCGATGCAGCGACTGCTGCGCGACCTGACGGTCGAGCGCGCGCTGCTCGAGCTGGCGGCGCTGGCCGCGGCGCTGCTGCTGGCCTACGCGCTGGTGTGGCTGCTGCGCGGGCGCGAACGCGCGGCGCACAGCCTGTGGTTCGGCAAGCGGATCTTCGACGGCGTGCTGTTCCCGCTGCTCGCGCTGCTGGCCAGCGTGCTCGCGCGCTGGCTGCTTGCCGGCCGGATGCCGGTCGCGCTGCTGACCGTCGCGCCGCCGGTGTTCGCCGCGCTGCTCCTGATCCGGCTGAGCGCGCAGGGGCTGACCATGGCCTTTCCGCAGTCGGTGGTCGCGCACCGGATCGAGCGCAGCGTGTCGTGGCTGGTGTGGATCGGGCTGGTGCTGTGGCTGACCGGCGTGCTGCCGCTGCTGGAGCGCGAGCTCGACGCGCTGCAGTGGCGCGCCGGCGGTGTGAACCTGTCGGTGATGACGCTGCTCGAGGGCGCGTTCACCGCCGCGGTGGTGATGCTGCTGATGCTGTGGCTTTCGGCGACGATCGAGGCGCAGCTGCTCAAGGGCGCGATCGGCGTGGACCTGTCGGCGCGCAAGATCGCGGTCAACGCGATCCGCGCGGGGCTGCTGCTGATCGGGCTGCTGCTGGCGCTGTCGGCCGCGGGCATCCCGCTGACCGCGCTGTCGGTCTTCGGCGGCGCCGCCGGCGTGGGCATCGGCCTGGGGCTGCAGCGGCTCGCGGCGAACTACGTCAGCGGCTTCGTGATCCTGGCCGAACGCTCGCTGCGCATCGGCGACCTGGTCACGGTCGACGGCTTCGAGGGCTACATCACCGACATCAAGACGCGCTACACGGTGATCCGCGCGCTCGGCGGGCGCGAGTCGATCGTGCCCAACGAGCTGCTGGTCACGCAGCGGGTGGAGAACGCGTCGCTGGCTGATCCGAAGGTGGCGCTGGCCACCACGCTGCGGGTCGCCTACGGCACCGACCTGCAGGCACTGATGCCGCGGCTGCTGGCGGTGGTGGCGGCGGTGCCGCGGGTGCTGCAGGCGCCCGGGCCGTCGGTGCAGCTGGCCGGCTTCGGCGCCGACGGGCTGGACCTGAGCATCGGCTTCTGGATCGACGACCCGCACAACGGCCAGGGCAACGTGCGCTCCGACGTGAACCTGGCGCTGCTGGCCGAGCTCGACGCCGCCGGCATCGACATTCCGTATCCGCAGCGGGTGCTGCACCAGGCGGGCGCGCGGCCGGGCGCCGACGCCTGACGCGCTGGCCGCGCTGCCTCGTGTGCTGCGCGCATCGGGATGCGCGCAGCGGCAGCGGCCCGCCGCGCTCAGGCGCCGGCGGGCGCGCGCTGCGCGGCGATCTTCGCCTGCCACTCGCGCGGGCCGGTCGCGTGCACGCTGCTGCCGTCGGCGGCCACCGCCACCGTCACCGGCATGTCGCGCACCTCGAACTCGTAGATTGCCTCCATGCCCAGGTCGGCGAAGCCGACCACCCGCGCGGCCTTGATCGCCTTGGCGACGAGATAGGCGGCGCCGCCCACCGCCATCAGGTAGGCGCTCTTGTGCTTGCGTATCGCCTCGATCGCCCGGTTCGCGAAGTCCACCGGCAGCGGCTCGCCCTTGGCGAGCATGTCCTGGATGCGCTTGTCCGCGGCGTCGCGGCCGGTGAGCATGCGGCCGTTGAGCAGCAGCGTCTGCCCGGGCTGCCAGCTCGCCACCTCGGCCGGCGTCAGCGTGTCCAGGTCGACCCGCTTGCTGCGCCGCGCGTCGGGTTGCCAGTGCACGTCGGGCCACAGGTCCAGACTCGGCGGGTCGATGTAGGCGGGCCCGCTGCCGTCGAGCACGAAGTGCGCGTGGCGCGTGGCCGCGCAGTTCGGGATCATCGCCACCGGCTTGCTCGCCGCGTGCGTCGGGTACAGCGCGAGCTTCACGTCGAGCACGGTGGTCAGCCCGCCCAGCCCCTGCGCGCCGATGCCCAGCGCGTTGATCTTGTCGCACAGCTCGATGCGCAGCTCCTCGAACTGGTTCTGCGGGCCGCGCGCCTTGAGCTCGAACATGTCGATCGGGTCCATCAAGGACTCCTTGGCCATCAGCATCGCCTTCTCGGCGGTGCCGCCGACGCCGATGCCGAGCATGCCCGGCGGGCACCAGCCGGCGCCCATCGTCGGCACCGTCTTCAGCACCCAGTCGACCAGGTCGTCGCTGGGGTTGAGCATCGCGAACTTGCTCTTGTTCTCGCTGCCGCCGCCCTTGGCGGCGACCTGCACGTCCACCGTGCTGCCCGGCACCACCGTCATGTGCACCACCGCGGGCGTGTTGTCGCGCGTGTTCCTGCGCTCGAACAGCGGGTCGGCGACCACCGACGCGCGCAGCACGTTGTCCGGATCGCGGTAGCCGCGGCGCACGCCTTCGTTGACCGCGTCCTCGATCGAGCCGCCGAAGCCCTCGAAGCGCACGTCCATGCCGATTCTCAAGAACACGTTGACGATGCCGGTGTCCTGGCAGATCGGCCGGTGGCCTTCGGCGCACATCCGGCTGTTGGTCAAGATCTGCGCGATCGCGTCCTTGGCCGCGGGGCTGGCTTCGCCCGCGTAGGCGCGCGCCAGGTGGGCGATGTAGTCGGCCGGGTGGTAGTAGCTGATGAACTGCAGCGCAGCGGCGATCGACTCGATCAGGTCGTGCTGACGGATGATGGTGGGCATGGCGGCAGGGGGCGGGCGTTGGAGGACGGGACGAAGGGCGTGGTCAGCGCATCCAGATCAGCGTGACCAGCCCGAACAGCGGCAGCAGCACCGCGGCGGACCAGAGCATGTAGCCGCCGAAGCTGGGCATCGGGATGCCGCGCTCCTCGGCGATCGCCTTGACCATGAAGTTCGGCGCGTTGCCGATGTAGGTGTTGGCGCCCATGAACACCGAGCCGGCCGAGATCGCGACCAGGGTCGGCGCCAGCGTGGTCATCAGCAGCTGCGGGTCGCCGCCTGCGAGGTTGAAGAACACCAGGTAGGTCGGCGCGTTGTCGAGGAAGGAGCTGAGCGCGCCGCTGAGCCAGAAGTAGGCCCAGGGCAGCGGGCTGCCGTCGGGCGCGGTCACCGCACGGCTGACCGCAGCGAAGGCGCCGGCCTCGCCCGCCTTGAGCATCGCCAGCACCGGCGCCATCGTGATGAAGATGCCGGCGAACAGCTTGGCCACCTCGATCATCGGCGCCCAGCTGAACTGGTTGGCCGCGTGCACCCGCCGCGGCGTGAGGATCATCGCCAGGCCGACCACGACCAGCAGCGCGCCGTCGCGCACCAGCTGCTCCAGGCCGACCGCGGTGCCGGCCACCGAGAAGCCGATGCCCGGCTGCCAGGCGCCGCTCATCAGCACCAGCGCGACCACCACGCCCAGCAGCACGAAGTTGACTGCGCCGTCGATGCCGAAGCGGTCGTCGTCGGGCGTGGGGTCCCGGCGGGTCACGCCGTCCTTGCGGAAGCGGTGGCGGTCGATCAGGTAGAACAGCGCCAGCAGGCAGGCGACCATGAACAGCGTCGGCGGCCACAGGTGCTGCAGCGGCCAGAAGAAGGCCACGCCCTTCAGGAAGCCGAGGAACAGCGGCGGGTCGCCCAGCGGCGACAGCGCGCCGCCGGCGTTGCCGACGATGAAGATGAAGAAGACGACCACGTGGACCACGTGCTTGCGGTTGTCGTTGGCGCGGATCAGCGGGCGGATCAACAGCATCGCCGCGCCGGTGGTGCCCATCAGGCTGGCGAGCAACGCGCCGATCGCCATCAGCCCGGTGTTCAGCGCCGGGCTGCCGTGCAGGTTGCCGCGGATGTAGATGCCGCCGCCGACCGCGAACAGCGCGGTCAGCAGGATGATGAACGGCAGGTACTCGCTGAGCAGCACGTGCACCAGCAGCGCGCCGGTCGCGCCCGGCCCGCGGGTGACCAGCAGCGGGATCAGCAGCAGCAGCACCCAGCCGGCGGTGATCTTGCCGTAGTGGTGGTGCCAGATCCGCAGGATCAGCGGCGGCAGCAGCGCGATCGACAGCAGCGTGCCGATGAACGGCAGGCTCCACAGGATCGACAGCGACGCGCCGTCCAGTTCCGCCGCCCGGGCTGCGCTGCCGCCGCCCAGCAGGACCAGCGCCAGCGCCAGCTGCGCGGCGCCGGCGCGGCCGCGTGCCGGCCCGGCGGCACCGCCCGCGGCACCGGCGGGCGGGTTCACGACGCCGTGCATCCGGCGCTGCCGACGAAGACCATGTTCGGCGATCAGTCTAGGGGCCTGCAGGGCCGGCGCCACCTGCGCCGGCACGACAATCGGGCGGCGAGTGTTCGCCGGGTCGCGGCGGATTGTAGTTGGCGGGATCGAGCCGACCGGGTGCGGCGCAGGGCGCCTGCGGCCGTGCATGAGTAAGGCCACGTCAAGGGCGCCTACGTCTCCGGCATGGCCGCCTACGAGGCGCTGTGCCAGCAGGCCGACGAGGACTACGAGGGCTACTGGGCCAAGCACGCGCGCGAGCTGCTCAGCTGGAAGAAGCCCTTCACCAAGACGCTGGACACCAGCAACGCGCCCTTCTTCAAGTGGTTCGAGGACGGCACGCTGAACGCGTCCTACAACTGCCTGGACCGCAATGTCGAGGCCGGCAAGGGCGACAAGACCGCGATCATCTTCGAGGCCGACGACGGCAAGGTCGTCAAGGTCAGCTACGCGCAGCTGCTCGAGCAGACCTGCCGCATGGCCAACGCGCTGAAGGCGCGCGGCGTGAAGAAGGGCGACCGCGTCGTCATCTACATGCCGATGAGCGTGGAGGGCGTGGTCGCGATGCAGGCCTGCGCGCGCATCGGCGCGATCCACTCGGTGGTCTTCGGCGGCTTCTCCGCGCAGTCGGTGCGCGGCCGGGTGCAGGATGCCGGCGCGGTGATGATCATCACCGCCGACGAGCAGCAGCGCGGCGGCAAGGCGCTGCCGCTGAAGGCGATCGTCGACGAGGCGATCGCGCTCGGCGGCTGCGAGACCGTCAAGGACGTGATCGTCTACCGGCGCACCGGCGGCAAGATCGCGTGGCACGCGGGCCGCGACCTCTGGATGCACGAGCTGACCGCGGCCGCGGCGACCAGCTGCGAGCCCGAGTGGGTCAGCGCCGAACACCCGCTGTTCCTGCTGTACACCAGCGGCTCGACCGGCACGCCCAAGGGCGTGCAGCACTCCACCGGCGGCTACCTGCTGCAGTGCGTGCTCAGCACCAAGTGGAGCTTCGACGTCAAGGACGACGACGTCTTCTGGTGCACCGCCGACATCGGCTGGGTCACCGGGCACTCGTACATCACCTACGGACCGCTCGCGCTGGGCGCGACCGAGATCGTGTTCGAGGGCGTGCCCACCTACCCGGACGCCGGGCGCTTCTGGAAGATGATCGAGCGCCACAAGGTCAGCGTGTTCTACACCGCGCCGACCGCGATCCGCAGCCTGATCAAGGCGGCGGAGACCAACGAGGCGGTGCACCCGAAGAAGTACGACCTGTCGAGCCTGCGCGTGCTCGGCTCGGTCGGCGAGCCGATCAACCCGGCCGCCTGGGAGTGGTACTACGCGAACGTCGGCGGCAGCCGCTGCCCGGTGGTCGACACCTGGTGGCAGACCGAGACCGGCGCGCACATGATCAACCCGCTGCCGGGCGCGACGCCGATGGTGCCGGGCTCGTGCACGCTGCCGCTGCCGGGGATCATGCCGACGATCGTCGACGAGACCGGCACCGAAGTCGCCTGGGGCGTGGGCGGCATGCTGGCGATCAAGAAGCCGTGGCCGAGCATGATCCGCACGATCTGGGGCGACCCCGACCGCTTCACCAAGACCTACTTCCCGCCCGAGCTGAACGGCTTCTACCTGGCCGGCGACGGCGCGATGCGCGACGCCAAGAGCGGCTACTTCACGATCACCGGCCGGATCGACGACGTGCTCAACGTCAGCGGCCACCGGATGGGCACGGTCGAGATCGAGTCGGCGCTGGTTGCCTACACCGAGCTGGTCGCCGAGGCGGCAGTGGTCGGGCGCCCGGACGAGACCACCGGCGAGGCGATCTGCGCGTTCGTCGTGCTCAAGCGGCCGCGCCCGACCGGCGATGAGGCGAAGAAGATCGCCGACCAGCTGCGCAACTGGGTGGCCAAGGAGATCGGCCCGATCGCCAAGCCGCGCGACATCCGCTTCGGCGATAACCTGCCGAAAACGCGCTCGGGCAAGATCATGCGCCGGCTGCTGCGCACGCTGGCCAAGGGCGAGAAGATCACCCAGGACACGACCACGCTGGAGAACCCGGCAATCCTCGATCAGCTGGCGCAGACCAACTGATCGAACTGCGCCGCCGGGCGTGGGGTGCGGCGGCAGCCGCGGCGTCAGGCTTCGGTGACGCGCCGTGCGCAGCGCGCCTGGACCAGCGACAGGATCCAGCTGGCGCGCTGCCGCGTCTGCGCCAGGCCCCGGCGACGGGTCCGCCGACCTCGGCGCCTGGCCCGCGCGCCGGCGTTGCGTGATCCGCCAGTGACGCTGAGGATGCAGGTCGGCGGCCATCGGCTTGGGTCGCATGAAGGGCAGGAAGCTGCTGCGCACGCACTCCCGCCACGGCCGGAGTCAGTGCCGACTCGTCGGCTACGCCGCCACCAGCCGCTGCAGCCAGTCGAAGATCGCCTGCGCATCGCCACCGCGCGCGCTCAGCGCCAGGTAGGCGTCGGGTCGTACCAGGTAGTGGTGCGCCTCGTCGTAGCCGTCGGCCTGGGCTGCGTGGGCCCCGCTGACCAGGCCTTGCAGCGCCTTCGGCACGGCGGGTGAAGCTGCCCCCACCGACATCAGCACGAAGCGTCCATCGCCCAGCAGCGCATGCAGCCGCGTCGCGCTGCCGTCGGCCGCGTTCAGCGCCGCGTCGGGCGCACGGCTGCCGGCGGCGGGTCGGCGCGATGCGCCGTGCGGCGTCGCGCTGAGCGGGCTGTGCGCATAGTGCAGGTCGAGCTCGGTCAACTGGTCGACCAGATGCTGCTCGACCGGCGGCAGCCGGCTCAAGGCCGCAGCGGCCAGGTCGCGCAGCTCGCGCAGCAACCGGTTGCGCAGCAGCGCCACGCGCGTCATCTGGCCGGCGTTGCGCAGCACCTGGTCGCCGATCGCGCTGCGCTCGGCCGAATAGCTGTCGAGCAGCGCGGGCGACGCCAGGCCGCGCTGCACCAGCGCGAGCTTCCAGGCCAGGTTGAAGGCGTCCTGCATGCCGGTGTTCATGCCCTGGCCGCCGGCCGGGCTGTGGACGTGCGCGGCGTCGCCGGCCAGAAACACGCGGCCGTGGCGATAGTCCTTCAGCTTGCGCTCGTTGATCCGGAAGTGGTTCAGCCACACCGGGTCGTGCGCGCGCAGGCCCTTTGGTCCGCGGCCGTCGATCAGCGCCTGCACCTGCGCCAGCGTCGGCGGCTCCGCCACAGCGGGCGTCAGCCCGACATCGG
>CAZKCJ010000020.1:9976-15159 GCA_964550885.1 uncultured Rubrivivax sp.
TCGGCGATCACGCGAAAGCGCCGCCCGCCGATCGGAAAGCACGCGAGCACGCCGTCGGGCCGCCAGCAGATCGTCAGCTCGTCGTTGGGCAACTCGCCGTCGATCAGCACGTCGGCCAGCACCCAGTCGGAGGCCAGCGTGTCGCCGTCGAAGGGCAGGCCGAGCGCATGGCGCACCGTGCTGTGCGCGCCGTCGCAGGCGGCCAGCCAGGCGGCTGCAGTGCTCTCCTCGCGGCCATCGGCATCGCGCAGTCTGGCCGTCACGCGCGCGCCATCGTCGTTGAAGGACAGCAGCTCCACCTGGCGCTCGACCTGCACCCCGGCCTGCGCCAGCTGCTGCTCCAGCAGCGCTTCGGTGGCGCTTTGCGGGATCATCAGCGCGTAGGGGTAGGCGCTGCGCGCCCGGCTGAAGTGCGCATGCACCAGCTCGTGCCCCTCGCCCAGGATGCGGGCGCCGCCGCAGCGCAGGCCGGCGTCGACGAAGACCTGCGCGCAGCCCTGGATGTCCAGCAGCTCCAGCGTGCGCGGCCAGATCACCAGCGCCTTCGACTTGTCGGTGCGCACCGCCGCCTTCTCGACGATGCGCACGTCGACGCCCTGGCGCCGCAGCGCCAGCGCCAGCGTCATGCCCACCGGGCCGGCGCCTGCCACCAGAACCTGTGCTTGCATGACCGCGTGCTCCTTTGTCCGGGTGTCGGGCACGGTGCCCGCTCAGCAGCGCTTGGCGGCCTCGGCGGCCAGGTCGATCTCCTCGCTGGCCTGGCGCGGCCGGTCCTGGTTGCAGCCCGCGCGGCGGCCGAGCCGGCAGTCGTCGGCCAGCAGCGCATCGCGCCGCCGGTCGAAGATCGGCATCACCCAGCGCTGCGCGGCGGCCAGCTTAGCGCGATGCCCGGGGTCGATGTTCTGTTCGACACCTGGGTCGAGACGACATCGGCGGCGGCGCGCCCGCCTGCCACCGTGCTCGTTTGGTGCCGGGCAGGGCCGTGGCGCGCGCGGCAGCGCGGCGGCGTGGGTCCGCGGCAAGCGGGCGCAACGTGCCGGTGCCTGCGGCGCCGGGGTGCTGGCGGATCCGGATCGCCGCCTACCTGCGCAGCACGCCGGCGGCCTACTTCAGCGACAGGATCCAGTTGGCGAGCTGCTGGGCCTCGGCAGCGCTCACCGACGGATTCGCCGGCATCGGCACCTGGCCCCAGACGCCGACGCTGCCCTTCATGATCCGGGCTGCGAGCTTGTCGGCTGCGTCCTTCTGCCCCGCGTACTTCGCGGCCACGGCCTTGTACGCCGGGCCGACGACCTTCTTGTCGGGGTTGTGGCAGGCCAGGCAGTTCTTCTTCCTGGCCAGCTCCGGGCTGGCCGCCGCACCGGCCGCGGCGGCGGCCAGCGCAATGGCGACGAGGACGGCAGCAGGATCGGCTTTCATGATTTCCTTGGCGTCGCGGCCGGCGACCGCTGGCGTACAGTGCGGCCGCGGATTGTAGAAGGCGGGGTCGGCGCGCGCCCCAGCGGGCCGGCGGCGGATGGAGGCATCGAATGGCGTTCCTGTTGGTCGGCGTGCTGCTGCTGGTGCTGAAGATCGCTGAGCTCGGTGCGGTGGCGGCGTGGTCGTGGTGGATCGTGCTCGCGCCCTTCGCGCTCGCGGCGGCCTGGTGGGGCCTGGCCGACAAGCTCGGGCTGACCCAGCGGCGCGCGATCGAGCGGATGGAGCAGAAGAAGGCCGAGCGCCGGCAGCGCAACCTCGAGGCGCTGGGCCTGGGGCCGCGACGCGACCGCCGCGCGCGCCATGCGAAGGCCTTCCCTGCGGCCGACGCGCAGCGCCACGCGGCGAAGGATCCGACGACCGCCGACTGAGGGCGCGCGGCCGCTGCCGCCGGCTTTCAGTCGAAGCGGTCGAGCACCGCGCCGGTGCTGGCGCTGCTGGCGTTCTTCGCGAACTTGGCGAGCACGCCGCGCGGATAGCGCGGCGCCGGCCGCGTCCAGGCCGCCCGCCGACGCGCGAGTTCGGCGTCGTCGACGTTGAGCTGCAGCAGCAGCCGGTGCGCGTCGATCGTGATCGAGTCGCCTTCGCGCACCAGCGCGATCGTGCCGCCGTCGAAGGCCTCGGGCGCGACGTGGCCGACGACCATGCCCCAGGTGCCGCCGGAAAAGCGCCCATCGGTGATCAGGCCGACGCTCTCGCCCAGGCCCTGGCCGATCAGCGCGCTGGTCGGCGCCAGCATCTCGGGCATGCCGGGGCCGCCCTTCGGGCCCAGGTAGCGCAGCACCATCACGTCGCCGGCCTTGATCCGCTGGTCCATGATCGCCGCCAGCGCCGACTGCTCGTCGTCGAACACCCGTGCCGGGCCGGTGATGACCGGGTTCTTCAGGCCGGTGATCTTGGCGACGCTGCCCTCGGGCGACAGGTTGCCCTTGAGGATCGCCAGGTGGCCTTCCCGGTACAGGGCCTTGTCGATCGGGAAGATCACGTCCTGGTCGGCGCGCGGCGCCGCCGGCACGTCTTCCAGTTCTTCGGCCAGCGTGCGGCCGGTGATCGTCACGCAGTCGCCGTGGATCATCCCGGCCCCGAGCAGGATCTTCAGCACCTGGGGGATGCCGCCGGCGCGATGCAGGTCGGTGGCCAGGTACCTGCCCGAGGGCTTGAGGTCGCAGATGACCGGCACACGCTTGCGCACGCGCTCGAAGTCGTCGATCGACCACTCGATGCCGCCGGCGTGAGCAATCGCCAGGTAGTGCAACACTGCATTGGTGGAGCCGCCCACCGCCATGATCAGCGCCACGGCGTTCTCGATCGACTTGCGTGTGACGATGTCGCGCGGCTTCAGGTCGTTGCGTACCGCGCGGATCAGCACCCGTGCCGACTCGGCGGCCGACCCCGTCTTCTCGGCATCGGGATTGGCCATCGTGGAGGAGCCGAGCAGGCTCATTCCGAGCGCCTCGAACGACGAACTCATCGTGTTGGCGGTGTACATGCCGCCGCACGAGCCGGTGCCGGGAATCGCGTGTTCCTCGATGCCGCAGAAGTCTTCCTCGCTCATGCGCCCGCGCGAGAACTCGCCCACCGCCTCGAACACCGACACGATGTTCAGATCCTTGCCCTTCCAGTGGCCGGCCTTGATCGTGCCGCCGTAGACGTAGATCGACGGCACGTTGGCGCGCAGCATGCCCATCATGCCGCCGGGCATGTTCTTGTCGCAGCCGCCGATCACCAGCACGCCGTCCATCCACTGGCCGCCGACGCAGGTCTCGATGCAGTCGGCGATCACCTCGCGCGACACCAGGCTGTACTTCATGCCCTCGGTGCCCATCGCCATGCCGTCGCTGATCGTCGGCGTGCCGAACAGCTGCGGGTTCGCGCCGGCCTCGCGCAGGCCGGCGACCGCCGCGTCGGCCAGGCGCTGCAGCCCCGAGTTGCAGGGCGTGATCGTCGAGTAGCCGCTGGCCACGCCGACCATCGGCTTGTGGAAGTCCTCCTCGGTATAGCCGAGCGCGTAATACATCGAGCGGTTGGGCGCGCGCGCCACGCCTTCGGTGATGTGCTTCGAGCGGCGGTTGATCTCCATGGTGCGATTCCGGTAGGGCGATGCCGCAATTGTCGCCCGAAGGCCGGTGCGCATCGGCCGGCAGGCCAGAATAGGCAACCCGCGGCGCGTGCCGCCCGCGTTGTCAGCCCCCGCTCGCCGATGCTCGTCCACCCGCAGTTCGACCCCGTCGCGATCTCGCTCGGGCCGCTGCAGATCCACTGGTACGGCCTGACCTACCTGGCTGCCTTCGGCCTGTTCCTGCTGCTGGCACGGCGGCGCGTCGGCTACCCGTGGCTGGCGGCGCAGGGCTGGACGCGGCGCGACGTCGAGGACCTGCTGTTCTACGGCGTGGTCGGCGTGATCGTCGGCGGGCGGCTGGGCTACGCGCTGTTCTACAAGCCGGGCGAGTACCTGACGCAGCCGCTGTCGATCCTGGCGGTGTGGCGCGGCGGCATGTCCTTCCACGGCGGGCTGCTCGGCGTGCTGGCGGCGATGGCGCTGTACGCGCGACGCCGGCAGCGCCGCTTCTTCGAGGTCACCGACCTGATCGCGCCCTGCGTGCCGGTGGGCCTGGCGGCCGGGCGCATCGGCAACTTCATCAACGGCGAGCTGTGGGGGCGCGCGGCCGACCCGGCGCTGCCCTGGGCGATGGCGTTCCCGCAGTCGGGCAGCATGATCCCGCGGCATCCGTCGCAGCTGTACCAGTTCGCGGTCGAAGGGCTGCTGCTGTTCGCGCTGCTGTGGCTGTACGCGGCGCGGCCGCGCGCAACCGGGCAGGTGTCGGGCGCGTTCCTGGTCGGCTACGGCCTGCTGCGCTTCGCCGCCGAGTACTTCCGCGAGCCGGATGCGTTCCTGGGCCTGCGCGCGCTGGGCTTGAGCCAGGGGCAGTGGCTGAGCCTGCCGATGATCGCGGCCGGGCTGCTGATCTGGGCCTGGGCCGCGCGCCGCGGCCGCACCGGAGCACCGTGATGAGGCTGGTTTTCCTGGACACCGAGACCACCGGGCTGGACGCGGCCGGCGGCGACCGCGTGGTCGAGATCGGCTGCGTCGAGATGGTCGCGCGGCGCCTGACCGGCGAGCAGCGCCACTACTACCTGAACCCGCAGCGCACCAGCCACCCGGATGCGCTGCGCGTGCACGGGCTGAGCGACGCGTTCCTCGCCGAGCAGCCCCGCTTCGAGCAGGTGGCCGACGAGCTGCTCGCCTTCGTCGCCGGCGCCGAACTGGTGATCCACAACGCGGGCTTCGACGTCGAGTTCCTGGACCGCGAGCTGCAGCGCTGCGGACGCGAGCCGCTGGCCAGCCAGGTGGCCGCGATCACCGACAGCCTGCAGCTCGCGCGCGCGCTGTACCCGGGCAAGCACAACTCGCTGGACGCGCTGTGCCGGCGGCTCGGCGTCGACGCCAGCGCGCGCACGCTGCACGGCGCGCTGCTCGACGCCGGCCTGCTGGCCGAGGTCTACATCGCGATGACCCGCGGCCAGGGCTCGCTGGTGATCGACGCCGCCGACGGCGCGGCGGTGGTGGACACGCTCGCGCCGGTCGACTTCGGCGCGCTCGAGTTGCCGGTGCCGGCGCCGTCGGCCGAGGAGCTCGATGCGCACCGCGCGGTGCTCGCCGGCATCGACGAGGCCAGCAGCGGCAAGCTGCTGTGGCGGGACGATCT
>CAZKCJ010000020.1:15169-17188 GCA_964550885.1 uncultured Rubrivivax sp.
CGGTTAGCTCAGCGGTAGAGCACTGCCTTCACACGGCAGGGGTCACTGGTTCGAACCCAGTACCGCCCACCATCCACGCGGCGCGCGCGCGCCGCAACTCCCACCCGATCGGCGCCGGCAGCGAGCGATGCAACGCCGCTTGCGGGCGGGCGCAGCCACCGCCGCGCACGCAGCCGCGTGTGACGCAGATCAAGGCGCAGCGCTGCGGCCGCGTGCGGCGGCGCCTAGTCCGGGCGCGGCATAGGGCGAATGCGGCCGGTGGCTGCGTCGGCGAGCGAGAATCGCCGGGTCAAGGAGAAGTGTGGATGGCGACGAAGAAGGTACCCATTTACTGCTACCAGTGCGTGGCCGGCCCCGACCTGCTGAAGGTCGAGGTCCAGGACGGCGTCGCCACGCGGATCGAGTCGAACTACGACATCAGCGGCCAGCACCCGGGCGGCGGCCGCGTGTGCGTGAAGGCCTACGGGCTGGTCCAGAAGACCTACAACCCGAACCGCATCCGCCAGCCGATGAAGCGCACCAACCCGAAGAAGGGGCGCAACGAGGATCCGGGCTTCGTGCCGATCAGCTGGGACGAGGCGCTGGACCTGGTCGCCGGCAAGATGCGCGAGATCCGCGCGAAGGGGCTGCTCAACGAGGAGGGCGTGCCGCGGCTGGCGAGCACCACCGGCGGCGGCGGCACGCCGGTGCAGTACATGGGCACCTTCCCGGCGTTCATGGCGGCCTGGGGGCCGATCGACCTGGGCTACGGCGCCGGGCAGGGCGTCAAGTGCTACCACTCCGAGCACCTGTACGGCGAGCTGTGGCACCGCGCGTTCATCGTGTCGCCCGACACCCCGTACGTCAACTACATCATCAACTGCGGCAACAACGTCGAAGCCTCGGGCGGGGTGGTCGGCATCTGGCGCGAGGCCGACGCGCGCGTGCGCGGTGCCAAGCGCGTGCAGGTCGAGCCGCACCTGTCGGTGACCGGCGCGCTGTCGGCCGAGTGGGTACCGATCAAGCCGAAGACCGATGCGGCCTTCCTGTACGCGCTGATCCACCGCATCGTGCACGAGCAGGGCTGGGCGAAGAGCTGCGACATTCCGTACCTGAAGCACCGCACGGCCTCGCCCTATCTGGTCGGGCCCAACGGCTGGTACCTGCGCGATGCGGTCAGCGGCAAGCCGCTGATCTGGGACCTGGCCGACGGCCGCGCGAAGGCGTTCGACGACCCCGGCCTGCGCGACCCGGCGCTGGACGGCGAGTTCACCCTCGCCGGCGTCGAGCACGGCGCCGACGACGAGCGCTTCGAGCACGCGCAGGCGGTGGGGCGGCCGGCCTTCGGCAAGTTCCTCGACCACGTGCGCAGCTACACGCCCGAGTGGGCGGCGGCCGAGTGCGGCGTCGATGCAGCGACGATCCGCCGCATCGCCGACGAGTACGTCGCCCATGCCTGCATCGGCCAGACGATCGAGATCGAGGGCGTGACGCTGCCCTTCAGGCCGGTGGCGGTGATGGTCGGCAAGTCGGTCAACAACGGCTGGGGCGGCTACCACGCGTGCTGGGCGCGCACGATGCTCGCGGTGCTGGTGGGTGCGCTCGAAGTCCCCGGCGGCACGCTCGGCACCACGGTGAAACTGGTGCGCCCGGCGATCTCGCGGGTGGGCTCGGTCGTCCCCGGCCCCGACGGGCTGATGGCCTACCAGTTCAACGAGACCTCGCGCGAAGGCTGGCAGCGCCAGCCGCACATCCGCAACGCGTACCGCACGCTGGTGCCGCTGGTGTCCGACTCGCCGTGGTCGGCCGCGCTCGGGCCGGCGCACCTGCCGTGGCTGTTCCAGAAGAAGGCGCCCGACCACTGGCAGCGGGTGCGCCCGCCCGACATGTGGTTCTGCTACCGCACCAACCCGGTGATCTCGTCGTGGAAGGCACCCGAGATCGCCGAGCGGCTGGCCGAGTTCCCGTTCATCGTCGCCTTCGCCTACACCGAGGACGAGACCAACCACTTCGCCGACATCCTGCTGCCCGAGGCGCTCG
>CAZKCJ010000021.1:0-13785 GCA_964550885.1 uncultured Rubrivivax sp.
GTACCTCGCCGTCACCTCGCAGAACCGCATCCCGCTGGTCGCCAACGGCACCGTCGACATCGAGTGCGGCTCGACCACCAACAACCTCACCCGGCAGAAGGACGTGGCCTTCGCGGTCACGACCTACGTCGAGGAGGTGCGGATCGCGGTCAAGGCCAACTCGGGCATCACCTCGATCGCGCAGCTCAACGGCAAGACGATCGCCACCACCACCGGCACCACCAGCGTGCAGCACCTGCGGCGCCACGAGAAGGGGGCCGGCATCAACTTCAATGAGGTCTTCGGCAAGGACCACGCCGACAGCTTCCTGCTGCTCGAGTCGGGCCGCGCCGACGCCTTCGTGATGGACGGCCAGATCCTCGCCGGCAACATCAGCAAGGCGAAGAATCCGGCCGACTTCAAGATCGTCGGCGAGGTGCTGTCGGTCGAGCCGATCGCGATCATGATCCGCAAGGACGACCCGGCGTTCAAGAAGGCGGTCGACGACAGCCTGAAGGCGATGATGAAGTCGGGCGAGATCGCCAAGATCTACGACAAGTGGTTCATGCAGCCGATCCCGCCGACCAACAAGCCGATCGGGCTGCCGGCCTCCGACGCAACCAAGGCGGCCTGGGCGAACCCGAACGACAAGCCGCTCGAGGACTACCTGAAGAAGTGAGCTGAGCGGCGGCGCCGGCAGGCCGCGCGGCAGGCCGGCCGGCGTCAGTGCGAGGAGGGTGGGCGTGGCGATCTTCGGCATCGACATCTTCTGTCGGGACACGATCGAAGGCGAGTTGGTCGCCAACTGCCTGGAGTCGGCCGCCGGCGACACCACCTACCTGCACTGGCTGCTGCAGGCTTGGTGGATCGCGGTCGCGCTGTCGCTGCTGGGCCTGCTGGTCGCGCTGGTCTGCGGGGTGGTGATGGGCATCCTGCGGACCACGCCGCGGCGCAGCCTGGTGCTGATCGGCGACGTTTGGACCGAGCTGTTCCGCAACGTGCCGCTGATCGTGCAGCTGTTCCTGTGGTACTTCGTGGTGCCGGCGCTGGTGCCGCCGCTGAAGGCGCTGCCCGGCTTCGTGCTCGCCTTCATCGGCCTGGGCCTGTTCACCTCGGCGCGCATCTCCGAGCAGATCAAGGCCGGCATCCTGTCGCTGCCGCGCGGCCAGCGCTACGCCGGGCTGGCGATGGGCTTCACGCTGCCGCAGACCTACCGCTACGTGCTGCTGCCGATGGCCTTCCGGATCGTGATTCCGCCGCTGACCAGCGAGAGCATGAACATCGTCAAGAACTCGTCGGTGGCCTTCGCGGTCAGCGTGCCCGAGCTGACGATGTTCGCGCGCCAGGCCGGCGAGGAGACCTCGCACCCGGTGCTGATGTTCCTGGCGGCGACGATCCTGTACTTCGTGTCGGCGTTCGCGATCAACCGCGTGCTGAAGTGGGTCGAGGCCCGGGTGCGGGTGCCCGGCATGATCGGCGCGAAGTGAAGCGCGGGCAGCGGCCGTGGACCTGGACTTCTCCTTCTTCACCTGGGAAGTCTTCCGCGCCTACGTCCGCAACGGCCTGCTGTTCTCGATCCACCTGACGCTGGTCGCGATGGCCGGCGGCATTGCGCTGGGCACGGTGCTCGCGCTGATGCGGCTGTCGGGCCGGCGCTGGCTCGAGCTGCCGGCCACCGGCTATGTCGACCTGCTGCGCTCGATTCCGCTGGTGATGGTGATCATGTGGTTCTACCTGCTGATCCCCTTCCTGATAGGGCGGCCGATCGGCGCGGAGCTGTCGGCGGTGGTCACCTTCACGCTGTTCGAGGCGGCCTACTACTCCGAGATCATGCGCGCGGGCATCCAGAGCGTGCCCAAGGGCCAGGTCCACGCCGGCTACGCGCTGGGCATGAGCTACCGGCAGACGACCCAGCTGATCGTGCTGCCACAGGCCTTTCGCAACATGCTGCCGGTGCTGCTGACGCAGACCATCATCCTGTTCCAGGACACCTCGCTGGTGTACGCGATCGGCGCCTACGACCTGCTCAAGGGCTTCGAGACGGTGGGCCGCAACTTCAATCGGCCGGTCGAGAGCTACCTGATCGCGGCGTTCGTCTACCTGCTGATCTGCTTCGCGCTGTCCTATGCGGTGCGGCGGCTGCAGCGCCGGATCCAGATCATCCGCTGACCGGCTGCACTACGGGAGCCTCGTCGTGATCGACATCCGCAACGTCTCGAAGTGGTACGGCAGCTTCCAGGTGCTGACCGACTGCACGACCACGATCAGCAAGGGCGAGGTGGTGGTCGTCTGCGGGCCCTCGGGCAGCGGCAAGAGCACGCTGATCAAGACCGTGAACGCGCTCGAGCCCTTCCAGCAGGGCGACATCGTCGTCGACGGCATCAGCCTGAGCGATCCGAAGACCGACCTGCCCAAGCTGCGCAGCCGCGTCGGCATGGTGTTCCAGCACTTCGAGCTGTTCCCGCACCTGTCGGTCACGCAGAACCTGACGATCGCGCAGGTCAAGGTGCTGCGCCGCAGTCAGGACGACGCGAAGCAGCGCGGGCTGAAGATGCTCGAGCGGGTGGGCCTGAGCGCGCACAAGGACAAGTTCCCCGGCCAGCTGTCGGGCGGGCAGCAGCAGCGCGTGGCGATCGCGCGCGCGCTCAGCATGGACCCGATCGTGATGCTGTTCGACGAGCCGACCTCGGCGCTGGACCCGGAGATGGTCGGCGAGGTGCTGGACGTGATGGTGCAGCTCGCGCAGGAGGGCATGACGATGATGTGCGTGACCCACGAGATGGGCTTCGCGAAGAAGGTCAGCCACCGCGTGATCTTCATGGACGAGGGCCGCATCGTCGAGGACTGCAGCAAGGCCGAGTTCTTCGGCAGCCCCGACGCGCGCTCGCCGCGCGCCAAGGACTTCCTGTCGAAGATCCTGCAGCAGTGAGCCCGCGGCGCCTCAGGCGCCGGCCGCGTTGACCAGCCGGCGCAGCGCCTGCGGGTCGAGCAGCGTGACCTGGCGCTGGCGCACGCGCAGGATGCCCGCGTCCTGGAACTTCGAGAAGCAGCGGCTGACCGTCTCCAGCTTCAGGCCGAGGTAAGTGCCGATCTCCTCGCGGGTCATCCGCAGCACCAGCGCGGTGCTGGAGAAGCCGCGCGCCTCCAGCCGCTGGGTCAGGTTCAGCAAGAAGGCGGCCAGCCGCTCCTCGGCACGCATGCTGCCCAGCAGCAGCATCACGCCGTGGTCGCGAACGATCTCGCGGCTCATGATCCGGTGGAACTGGCGCTGCAGGTCGGGGAAGTCGCGGGACACCGACTCGAGCTGCTCGTAGGGGATCACGCAGACCTGCGAGTCCTCGAGCGCGACCGCGTCGCAGCTGTGGCGATCGGTGCTGATGCCGTCGAGACCAAGCAGCTCGCCGGCCATCTGGAAGCCGGTGACCTGATCGCGACCGTCGGTCGACGACACCCGGGTCTTGAAGAAGCCGGTGCGCACTGCGTACACCGCCTCGAAGGGCTCGCCGCAGCGGAACAGCGACTCGCCGCGGCGCACCGTGCGCCGCTGCGCGACCAGGCTGTCCAGTCGCGCCATCTCGGCTTCGCCGATGCCCAGCGGCAGGCACAGCTCGCGCAGGTTGCAGCTGCCGCAGGCGATCTTCAGCTCGGCAACGGTCGGGAGGGCGGGGCGTTCGCTCTTCATCTAGGCTGCGCGCGGGCACCTGAAGGGTGCCCGCGCATTCTCGGCGCGAGGGCGGGGGCACGTTTGCGCCACGTCAAATCCACGCTCTCGGCTCTGCGGCACGATCGCCGGATGCCTGCCGCGACGCTGCGCACTGCCGCGAGTGGCGCGCCGGTCCTCGACGAGAAGCTGCTGCGCAGCTTCGACACGCCCGGGCCGCGCTACACCTCGTATCCGACCGCCGACCGTTTCGTCGAGGCCTTCGGGCCCGAGGACGCGGTGCGCGCGCTGCAGCAGCGCGGCCACGGCGCCGGCATGGCGGCGGCCGCACCGCTGTCGCTGTACGTGCACGTGCCGTTCTGCGAGTCGCTGTGCTACTACTGCGCGTGCAACAAGGTGATCACCCGCCACCACGAGCGTGCCGCGCCGTACCTGGACGCGCTCGAGCACGAGCTCGGGCTGGTGACCGCGCACCTGGGCCGCGGGCAGCCCGTGTCGCAGCTGCACTTCGGCGGCGGCTCGCCGACCTTCCTGTCCGACGCCGAGATCGAACGGCTGATGGCCGCGCTGCGCGCCGCGTTCGCGATCGGCGAAGGCGCCGAAGCCTCGATCGAGGTCGACCCGCGCACGGTCACGCCCGAACGCCTGGCCTTCCTGCGCGCGGCCGGCTTCAACCGCATCAGCTTCGGCGTGCAGGACTTCGACGCCCGCGTGCAGCAGGCGGTGCACCGGGTGCAGTCCTTCGACAGCGTGCGCGAGCTGCTGCAGGCGGCGCGCACGCTCGGCTTCCAGTCGATCAACGCCGACCTGATCTACGGCCTGCCGCGCCAGACGCCCGACAGCTTCGCACGCACGATCGAGCTGATCGGCCAGCTGCGGCCCGACCGGATCGCGCTGTACGCGTACGCGCATCTGCCGCAGCGCTTCAAGCCGCAGCGGCGGATCCACGCGGCCGAGCTGCCGCTGGCGGCGCAGCGGGTGGCCATGCTGCGCGACGCGATCGCCGGCTTCCACGCGCGCGGCTACACCTACATCGGCATGGACCACTTCGCGCTGCCCGACGACGCGCTCGCGGTGGCCAAGCGTCAGGGGCGACTGCAGCGCAACTTCCAGGGCTACAGCACCCAGCCCGATTGCGACCTGGTGGCGCTGGGCGTGTCGGCGATCGGCCGCGTCGGCCCGGCCTACTACCAGAACGCGAAGACCCTGCCCGAGTACTACGACGCGCTGCGCCAGGGCAGCCTGCCGGTGCAGCGCGGGATCGCGCTCGGGCGCGACGACCTGCTGCGGCGCGCGGTGATCATGGCGGTGATGTGCCAGGGCCGGCTGGAGTTCGACGCGATCGAGCTTGCCCATCTGGTGCGCATGGAAGAGTACTTCGCCGAAGAGCTGCGCCAGCTGCGGCCGATGGCCGACGCCGGACTGATCGAGTTCGAACCCGGCGCGATCCAGGTCACCGCGACCGGCTGGTTCGTGGTGCGCGCGATCGCGATGGTCTTCGACCGCTACCTGCGCAGCGACCGGCAGCGCGAGCGCTTCTCGCGGATCATCTGAGAGCAACCCCGCAGCCGGGCTGCGCCGATCCCGCCCGCCGTGGGGGTCAAGGAAACTCGGGACTGCCCGGCGATTCTTCGAGAGCCCGCGAAGCATCCCGCCGCGCCCGCTCGATCGCGCGGCGCAGGCTCTCACTTGCGGGTCAGCCACCACAGCAGCAGCGACGCGACGGCCGACACCACGATCGAGGTGCCGAGCGGGAAGTGAAAGCTGAAGGCCGGCCGCTCGATCACCACGTCGCCGGGCAGCCGGCCCCACGGCAGGCGCGCGAGCCACGGCCACAGCAGGCCGGCGGCGAGCAGGATCAGGCCGGCGATGATCAGCAGCCGCTGCATACGCGCTCGCAGCGTTGACTTGCCGGCGCCGCGGGGCGGCGGTTGGCAGACGGGCGGGACCACATGCCGCCACTGTACCCGCCGGCGCGCAGCCGGCGGCGGGCCCGGGCCGCGGCCGACGGCTGACCGGCGCGGCCGCGCCACACGGCGAGCCGGTCAGCGCTTGCGCGCCACCAGCCCGATCAGCGCCGAGCGACCCAGGTGGCCGCGGCCCTCGGCGACCTCGGCCTCGTACTCGCTCAGCTCGACGAGGTCGAGCGCGGCGAAGGCCGAGCGCAGCATCGGCGCGGTGTACAGGTGCGACGCGTGCGGCGGCCCGCCGGTGCGGTACTCGAGCTGCTTGGGCGTGTAGCCCTGCAGCACCAGCGTGCCGCCCGGCGCGAGGCTGTCGACGATGCGCGCGAACAGGCGCGCGCGCAGCGGCGGGTCGGCGAACTGCACGAAGATCGCGGCCACGCCGTCGTACGCGGCGCGCGGCCACGCGAAGCCGTCGCAGTCGACTTGCTGGATGTCGATCGCGACTCCGCGCTCGGCGGCGAGCCGGCGGGCCTTGGCCACGCCGGCGGCGGCGACGTCGAAGGCGCTGACTCGCAGGCCGCGCTGCGCCAGCCACACGCCGTTGCGACCCTCGCCGTCGGCCACGCACAGCACCTGCTGCGGCGGTGTCCAGACATCGGCGTGGGTGCGCAGCCACTCGTTCGGCGCGGTGCCGAACAGGTAGTCGTCGCCGGCGAAGCGCTCGTTCCAGAAGCGCGCGGCGTCGCCGACGGCGGTATCGCTCACTGCACGCTCCTGAGGCTGGGGTGAGGCAGGGTGAGCGCCCGGGGCTGGCAGCTTGCACTCATTCGTGTGCTGCCTGCTCGAGCAGCGCGATCGTCAGCGGATCGGGCCGGCCCGCGCAGAAGCGCTCGAGCGCCGCGGCGAACACCGGCTCGGCCGGCGCGGCGCGTGCGAACAGCGTGATCGACGAGCCGAACTTCAGCGCATCGATGCGGCCGAAGATCGGCTCGAGCGCGTGCGCGCGGCTGTCGAGCACCAGCTGCGTGCACTCGCGCAGGCGCGGGCCCAGCAGCGGGTGCGCGAGGTACGCGCGGGCCTCGGCCAGCGAGCCGATGCCGTAGCGCAGCGCGGTCGCGCTGCGGCCGAGCGCGCGCAGCTGCGGGAAGACGAACCACATCCAGTGGCTGGTCTTGGCGCCGCGCGCCAGCTGCGCGCGGACTTCCGCGATCACCCCGTCCTGCGCGTCGACGAAGCGCTGCAGGTCGAAGGGGTCGGCGGTCGTCACGGTCTCAGCTGCGTCGGCGAAGGTTGCGGGCTGGCGCGGGCGGCGCGGGCAGCGCGGCGTTGAACAGCGAGCGCCGGTCGGCCACCTGGTCGAGGCGCCGCGCGAGGCTGCCGCAGACCAGGTCGCACAGCTGGTACACCGACGGGTCGGCGATCCGGTAGTACACGCTGGTGCCGCGGCCTTCGCGGCGAACCAGGCCGTGCTGCATCAGATGGGTCAGGTGGCGCGACACGTTGGCCGGGGTGCTGCCGGCGAGCTGGGCCAGATCGCCGACCTTGTGTTCGCCGTCGCGCAGCAGGTTCAGCAGCGCCAGGCGCGTAGGCTCGGCCAGCACCTGGAAGTAGGCGGCAACCTGTTCGAGCGCCTCCCGGGGCAGTCCTTCCATGCGCGCGTCGAGCCGAGCCAGCGTGGCCGCGATCTTGCCCGAGTCGGCGGCGGTGATCAGCGAGTGTGGTTTCACAGCTACTTGACTATTTGCGTACGTGCTCAAATAATAACGTAACCCCGGGGTCTTGGCTAGCCCCGGCGAGACCACCCGGGCATCCGTACCGATTCCGCACCCCGCAGCGCAGGAGACCGACCGATGACGATCCGATGCACCTTGCCGGCCGCGATCGCCGGTGCGCGCCGGCAGCGCCGCAGCGGTCGTTGGGCGGCGGTGCCGCGCGGTACTGCGGGTGCCTGCACGCTGCAGCCCGCGGCGCAGCGGCAGCGCGCCGAGTTGGCATCGCGGCTGCGGTCGGGCACCCGCGACACCGCGGCCTGCCTGACTCCTGACCCTGACGCGGTGCGCAGCGCTGCGGCGCTGCGCCGTCGGCTGCTGGGCGCCCTGACCCTCGGCGCCGCGGCCTTGGCGCCGCTACCCGCCGCGGCCGCCGCCGGCGCGCTGCCGACCGCGCCGGTGCAGGTGCTGGGTGCCGGCAGCGCCGCCAGCGCCTACGACGGCGTGGTCGAGGCGGTGCGGCAGACCGTGGTCGCGGCGCAGGTGGCCGGCGCAGTGACCGCGCTCGAGGTCCGGGCCGGCGACCGCGTGCAGGCCGGCCAGCTGATCGCACGCATCGACGCGCGCGCGGCCGAGCAGACCGCGAAGGCAGCGCAGGCGCAGGTCGGCTCGGCGCAGGCGATGCTCGAGGTCGCGACCCAGGAGTTCGAGCGCCAGCAGCAGCTGTACGCGAAGCAGTACATCAGCCGCGCGGCGCTCGAGCGCGCGCAGGCGCAGTACAAGGCGAGCCAGGCCGAGGCCGCCGCGCTGCGCGCGCAGGCCGCGGCGGCGAGCACCCAGTCGGGCCTGCACCTGGTGCGCGCACCCTACGCCGGGATCGTCGCCGAGGTGCCGGTGGCGATCGGCGACATGGCGCTGCCCGGCAAGCCGCTGGCGACGATGTACGAGCCGGGGGCGCTGCGGGTGAGCGCGGCGGTGCCGCAGTCGCTGCTGGCCGCACCGCCGCGGCAGCTGCGGGTCGAGTTCCCGTCGCTGCCCAGCGGGCAGCGCGAGTTCGTCGCGACCGAGCTGCAGCTGCTGCCCACGGTCGACCCGCAGACCCACACGGTGCAGCTGCGCATTCCGCTGCCGGCCGCGCCGGCGCTGAAGCCGGGGCTGTTCGCGCGGGTGTGGCTGCCGGCGCCGGCCGGTGGGCCGCAGCGCTTGGCGGTGCCGGCGGCGGCGGTGGTGCGGCGCAGCGAGCTGACCGGCGTGTACGTGCTCGACGCGAAGGGGGCGCCGGCGCTGCGGCAGGTGCGGCTGGGCCGCGCCAGCGGCGACCTCGTCGAAGTGCTGGCCGGCGTCGCCGCCGGCGAGCAGGTCGTCACCGACCCGCAGGCCGCGGCGCGGCTGCAGTGAGCGCGCGGCAGAGCTCGGCGATGAAGCCGGACCTCGGCATCTCGGGCCGCATCGCCGCGGCCTTCCAGTCGGCGCAGATCTCGCCGCTGCTGGCGCTGGTCGCGCTGCTGCTGGGCGTGTTCGCGGTGCTGGTCACGCCGCGCGAGGAAGAGCCGCAGATCAACGTGACCATGGCCAACGTGCTGATCCCGTTCCCCGGCGCGGCGGTGCGCGACGTCGAGCAGATGGTCGCGATTCCCGCCGAGCAGGTGCTCGCGCAGATCAGCGGGGTCGAGCACGTGATGTCGGTGTCGCGCCCGGGGCTGGCGATCGTCACCGTGCAGTTCAAGGTCGGGGTGCCGCGGATCGACGCGCTGGTGCGGCTGTACGACACCGTCAACAGCAACGCCGACTGGCTGCCGCGCGGCCTGGGCGTGCTGCCGCCGATCATCAAGCCCAAGGGCATCGACGACGTGCCGATCGTCACGCTGACGCTATACAGCCGCAACCCGCAGGTCGGCGCCTACGACCTGGAGCGGGTCGCGCACAGCATCGAAGCCGAGCTCAAGCGCGTGCCCGGCACGCGCGAGGTCAGCACGATCGGCGGCCCTGGGCGCGAGCTGCGGGTGGAGATCGACCCGGCGCGGCTGGCCGCCTTCGGCCTGACCGTGGCCGACTTGCGCGGCGCGCTGCAGTCGGCCAACCTGGGCGCGCCGGTGGGCGAGCTGGTGCGCGCGAACCAGGCGGTGGCGATCGAGTCGGGCCCGTTCCTGCGGGACGCGACCGAGGTCGGCGAGCTGATCGTCGCGGTGCGCGACGGCAAGCCGGTGGCGCTGGGCGACGTCGCCACGGTGGTCGACGGCGCACCGGTCCCGGCGCGCTACGTGTGGTACGGCGCGGCCGGCGAGGGCGGCGGCGAGTTCCCCGCGGTGACGATCAGCATCACCAAGAAGCCGGGCGAGAACGCGATCGATGTCGCCGACGCGGTGATGCAGCGGGTGCAGGCGCTGCACAACACGGTGATCCCGGCCGACGTGCAGGTCGCCGAGACGCGCAACTACGGCGCCACCGCCAACGACAAGGCGGTGCAGCTGATCAGCAAGCTGCTGTTCGCGACCGCCGCGGTGGTCGCGCTGGTGTTCATCGCGCTCGGTCGGCGCGAGGCGGCGATCGTCGGCACCGCGGTGATCCTGACGCTGACCGTCACCCTGTTTGCGTCCTGGGCCTGGGGCTTCACGCTGAACCGGGTGTCGCTGTTCGCGTTGATCTTCTCGATCGGCATCCTGGTCGACGACGCGATCGTGGTGGTCGAGAACATCCACCGCCACCAGCAGCTGCACCCCGAGAAGACGCTGCTGCAGCTGATCCCCGGCGCGGTCGACGAGGTCGGCGGGCCGACGATCCTGGCGACGCTGACGGTGATCGCCGCGCTGCTGCCGATGGCCTTCGTCACCGGGCTGATGGGCCCGTACATGAGCCCGATCCCGATCAACGCCAGCATGGGCATGCTGCTGTCGCTGGCGATCGCCTTCGTGGTCACGCCTTGGCTCGCGCACCTGTGGCTGAAGCGTGAGCGCGCGCACGCCGACGGCCAGCCGCACGGGCTGGCGGCGCGCCTGGCGCCGCTGTTCGAGGCGATCTTCAGGCCACTGCTCGACCCGCAGCGCGGCGGGCGCTGGCGCGCGCTGCTCGGCCTGGTGGTGCTGCTGCTGATCGCCGGCTCGCTGGCGCTGCCGGCCACCGGGCTGGTGATGCTGAAGATGCTGCCCTTCGACAACAAGTCGGAGTTCCAGGTGATCGTCGACATGCCGGCGGGCACGCCGGTGGAGCGCACCGCCGCGGTGCTGCAGGAGCTGGGCGGCTACCTGCGCACCGTCCCCGAGGTCACCGACTACCAGGCCTACGCCGGCACCGCCGCGCCGATCAACTTCAACGGCCTGGTGCGCCAGTACTACCTGCGCGCCGGCGGCGAGGTCGGCGACCTGCAGGTCAACCTGGTCGACAAGCACCACCGCAGCGAGCAGAGCCACGCGATCGCCACCCGGCTGCGCCCGGCGCTGCAGCAGATCGCCGCGAAGCACGGCGCCAACCTGAAGGTGGTCGAGGTGCCGCCGGGCCCGCCGGTGCTGTCGCCGCTGGTCGCCGAGATCTACGGCCCCGAGGCCGAAGGCCGCCGCCAGGTCGCGAAGGCGGTGCGCGCGGTGTTCGACCAGACCGAAGGCGTGGTCGACATCGACGACAGCGGCATCGCCGACGCGCCGCGCAAGCTGCTGCTGGTCGACCGGCGCAAGGCAGCGATGCTCGGCATCGCGCAGCAGGAGATCGTGACCACGCTGCGCGCCGGGCTGGCCGGCGAGGCCGCCGCCTACCTGCACGACGCGAGCAAGTACCCGGCGGCGGCGACGATCCAGCTGCCGCCGCAGGAGCACGGCGACCTCGACGCGCTGCTGGCGCTGACGGTGCGCAGCGCGCAAGGCCGGCTGGTGCCGATCCGCGAGCTGGTCACGGTCAGCGACACGCTGCGCGAGCAGCCCGTATTCCACAAGGACCTGCTGCCGGTGCACTACGTGGTCGCCGACATGGCCGGCGCGGTCGACAGCCCGCTGTACGGCATGTTCGAGATGCGCCGCGCGATCGGCGCGATCGCCACCCCGGGCGGCGGCACGCTGGCCGAGACCTTCATCCGCCAGCCCGCCGACCCGTACCGCGGCTACACGGTGAAGTGGGACGGCGAGTGGCAGATCACCTACGAGACCTTCCGCGACATGGGCCTGGCCTACGCGGTCGGGCTGGTGCTGATCTACCTGCTGGTCGTCGCGCACTTCGGCAGCTACCTGGCGCCGCTGGTGATCATGGCGCCGATCCCGCTGACGATCATCGGCGTGCTGCCCGGGCACGCGCTGCTGGGCGCGCCCTTCACCGCGACCAGCATGATCGGGATGATCGCGCTCGCCGGGATCATCGTGCGCAACTCGATCCTGCTGGTGGACTTCATCAACCTGCAGCTGCGCGCCGGCGTGCCCTTCGAGCGCGCGGTGGTGAGCTCGGCGATCACCCGGGCACAGCCGATCCTGCTGACCGCGGTGGCGGCGATGCTCGGCGCCTTCTTCATCCTCGACGATCCGATCTTCAACGGGCTGGCGATCGCGCTGATCTTCGGCAGTCTGGTCTCGACGCTGCTGACCCTGGTCGTGATCCCGCTGCTGTACTGGGTGGCCTACCGCCACCGGGTCCACAAGTTGATCCCGCAACCCGCTCCTCGGGACGGCACGGCGCCGCCGGTCGACCCGACCCCCACCGGGGGCGAGCCGGGCGACGCCCGGCCCGCGGGGCTCACTCCTGGAGCTTGAACCATGAAGTCCTGGCAACTCGTCCGCCTGCTCGCCGGCCTGTTCATCCTGGTGTCGCTGGCCCTGGGCATCCCCGACAGCCCGGTGTTCGTCAGCTCGTGGTGGCTGGCGTTCACCGCCTTCGTCGGCGCGAACCTGCTGCAGAGCGCGCTGACCCGCTGGTGCCTGCTCGAGACGATCCTGCGCAAGCTCGGCGTGCCCGCCGGCGCCTGACGCACGCGGTGACGACATGCGCGCGCTGATGCGCTCGAGCCAGAAGTCCAAGGCGCACAGCGCCGAAGGCGGGCCGCTGCAGCCACCGCGGTGTTGGTTGCGCAAGCCGCAGGCGGCGGTGCCGGCAGCCGGCGGCGCGCGTCTGCGCCGCCTGGGCGCACTGCTGCTGCTGGCCGGCGCGGCCGGCGCGGCGCAGGCGGTGGACCTGCTCGATGCCTGGCGCGCCGCGCAGGCGCACGACCCGGCCTTCGCCGCCGCGCAGGCGGCGCGCGCGGTCGGGCAGGCGCAGCGTGAGCAGGGTGCGGCGCTGTGGCGGCCGACGCTGCAGTTCAGCGCCGCCGCCGGCTGGGGTGCGAACGACACCGCGGTCAGCGGCGCACGCTTCCGCGCTCTGCCGGCGGATGTGCAGGCGACGCTCGCTTCGCCGCGCCCGGCTTCGGCACGGTCGACGGCGCGCGCTTCGACACCTCGGTCAACGGCGGCAACCTGTGGCGCTGGTCGCTGCAGGCGCGCCAGCCGCTGCTCGACCGCGAGCGCGAGGTCGGCCGGCGCCAGCTCGAGCTGGCCGCCGACGGCGCCGAGCTGCAGTGGCGCGACGGCCAGCAGGCGCTGATGCTGCACACCGTCGAGCGCTACTTCGACGCGGCGCTGGCGGCCGAGCGGGTGCGCGTGCTCGAGCGCCAGCAGCAGGCGGTCGAGCGCGCGCTCGCCGAGGCGCGCGACCGCCACACGCTCGGCGACGCGCCAGTCACCGACACCTTCGAGGCGCAGGCGCGTGCGCGTGCGGTGCAGGCCGAGCTGCTGGCCGCGCAGTCGACGCTGGCGCTGGCGCGCGCGGCGCTGGCCGGCCTGACCGGCTGGACGCCGGCGCAGGCCGCGCAGCTCGCACTGCCCGACGGCGCCGCGCCGCCGCCGCCGCCGCCGCTGAGCGAGGCGCTCGCCGACGCGCGCGCCGGCAACCTGCGGCTGCAGCTGCTGGCCACGCAGACCGAAGCGGCGCGGCAGCAGGTGGCGCGCCACGCGGCCTTTGCGTCGACCTCGGTCGACCTGGTGGCGATGGCCGCGCAGGACCGGCTAGCGGGCAACGGCGACTTCGGCTCGGCCGCCAACGCGCAGCACAACGCGATGGTCGGCGTGCAGCTGACGGTGCCGCTGTACACCGGCGGCATGCGCAGCGCGCGCGAGCTGGAGGCGCAGCGGCTGGTCGACAAGGCCGCGGCCGAGGCCGAGCAGCAGGCGCAGCAGGTCGCGCAGGCCACGCGCGCCGCCTGGTACGGGCTGACGGTCGGCGCGTCGAGGCTGCAGGCGCTGCGCGCGGCGCTGCAGGCCACGCGCGCGCGGCTGGACGCGACCCGGCTGGGCCGCGAGGTCGGCGACCGCACCACGCTCGAGCTGCTCAACGCCGAGAACGATGCCGCTGCCGCCGAGCTGGCGCTGCAGCAGGCGCGCGTCGCACTGCTGCTGGACCGGCTGCGCCTGCAGCTGCTCGCCGGCCGGCTCGACGAAACCCAACTGCAGCTCGCCAACGCGGGGCTGGCGACGCCGCAGTGATCGACCCCGGACCCGCGACTGCAAGGAGGCAACGACCA